>CAJVYJ010000078.1 GCA_913009475.1 uncultured Actinomycetes bacterium
TCTCCAGGAAATACCCTGCCATCAGGGCTGTCATTAAATCACACCCTATCGTCCGGCCAGTCTCATCCATAACCATTAAGCGATCTGCGTCGCCGTCAAAACAGACTCCGACATCAGCATTTTTCTCGATTACGGCTTGCTTCAGCTCTGCCAGGTTTGACTCTACCAGAGGATTGGGATCGTGCTTAAAAGTGCCATTATGCTCAAAATTAAGCTCTGTGACTTCTAAATCCAGATCGCCAAAGACAAGCGGCATCCACTTGCCGGCCATGCCGTTGGATGCGTCTATTACTATTTTTAACTTTTTAATATTGCTGTCCAGAAAACTGCGGACATGCCTTTTATAAGGGGCGGTTAAATCTTCGGAAATAACCTGGCCCTTACCGGCTGCTACGGTATGTCGCAGCGATGTCGCAATGTGTTTTATTTCCTGCAGGCCTGTATCGCCGCCAACGGGCCTTGCCTGCATTCCACTGATTTTGAAACCATTGTATTGTGCCGGATTATGACTGGCGGTAATGATTATGCCTCCTTGGGCACAACGATGAACCACCGCGTAAGAGACAGCCGGAGTCGGCGCGAACGAAGCAGTCATAGCGACCTTAATATTACGCGCGGCCAACACTTCAGCCGCTGTCTCAGCGAAACGCCGGGATAAAAATCTAGTATCATGACCAATTATAACCAGAGGTTTTTGATTTTCTTCCAGCAGATAGTCGGCTGTCGCTTGCGCCGCCAAACGCAGATTGGCAAAAGTAAAATTATCAGCGATAATATCGCGCCAGCCGTCCGTACCAAAGGTAATCTTTCGCGAACTCATATTATAGTGAATATGCTCCTTGTTTCGACAATGCGCTCCGCCGACCTTAAAATTGAAAAGTCTTTATTGTTTTTTATGCCGATTTCAACTTATCACGCCACCAATTAAGCAGATCGGCTAGAGTCGTCTCCAGAGAAATCTCTGGGCGCCAACCTGTATCTTGCTCGATTTTACCGGCGTCACCCCAGAGTATCTCCACGTCGGAAGGGCGCATTCTAGTCGGGTCTTGACGTATTTCTATCTGCTTATCAGTATGAGACAATAAGATGGCCAACATATCTTTTATAGCTATAGTCTTACCGGAAGCAATATTATAGACTTCTCCCGGCTTCCCTTTCTCCACTGCCAGCCAGTAAGCGCGCACCGTATCGCGAACATCAGTAAAATCTCGTTTAGCTTCCAGGTTACCGACTTCAATGACCGGCTCCTTTATGCCCAACTCGATTTCCACTATCTGCTTGGCGAAATTCGAGGTAACAAAGACATAACCGCGACGCGGGCCCGTATGGTTAAAAGCCCTGGTTCTGAGCACTTTAGTGCCGTAACTTTGAAAATATTGATAGCCCATCAAATCCTGGGTAACTTTGCTGACCGCGTAAGGACTGAGCGGACGCAGCGGATTTGTCTCTTTTATCGGGACTTCATCCGGGTAGACCATCCCGTATTCCTCCGAAGAACAAGCAATTTGGATGGGACAATCCAAGTCCAATTGGCGCATGGCTTCAAAAATATTCAATTGGCCGATAATATTGGTATCCAGCGTGTCAGTCGGCGCCTTCCATGAGGTAGGCACAAAACTTTGGGCCGCCAGATGAAATATATAGTCAGGAGCAGACTCTTCGATAATGGAACGCATTGAAGTCGCGTCACGAATATCGCCTTCTACTAATTTTAATTTATCCACAATATGCTCAATATTATCCATGCGGCTGCGCCACCTTTTAATTCCCCAGACTTCAGCCCCTTTTCGTAAAGATAATTCCGCTAAATGGCTACCGGCGAATCCGGTTATGCCTGTAATTAAAACTCGCAAATTTCCTCCTCTGAGACCGCCAAAAACCTAATTTGCGGCGTTATTCTCCGTCTCGTTTCCGTTACGTAACAAAACTACGCTCCCTCACCTCGGCTAGTCGTCTGCCTTGCACCTCAGGCCTTTGGCGGCCCCAGCTTTTTTGACCGACCGATATGACCTTTCGGCCGGCACCTACTAAAATCTAATTGTGCCAGGCAATACTTCCGTCTCCGGCCAAATTCTAATACCTTTCTTTAGCCAGTTGTCATCCCCGACTTTCATATTGTCACCCAAAACAGCGTTTTCTTCAATATGGACCTTGCGGCCGATTTTTATTCCCCGGCCCAGAACACTATTCCTAATAACGCTGCTGCCGCCTAAATGACAATCTTCCATAATCACCGAACCGTCGATACGCACACCCTCGCCGATAGTACAATTATCGCCGATAGAGGTAGGCCCGGTAATGCTGACGTTATCACTGATTTTACAGTTCTTACCGATTAATATGGGAGCAAATAAATTGGCACTGTCGGCGACCTCCAAACCAGCGCCAACCCAAATTCTCGGTTTGATTTCTTCGCCTTCGACAATTGCTTGCATCTTTCCGTCTAAAATATCATAATGCGCCCGCAAATACTTTTCCGGGCTGCCGATATCCAGCCAGTAAGCGCCGGAGGGGAAACCGTAAAGCGGCAGACCTTTCTCCAACATTATAGGAAACAAACCGCGCTCAAAAGAGAAATTCTCACCCGCGGGGGCGTATTGCAAGACTTCCGGCTCTAATATATAAGTGCCGGCGTTAATCAGGTCAGTGGTTACCTCATCCCAATTCGGCTTCTCCAAGAACTCTTTAATATGTCCATTGGAGTTCAAGGGGACCAGACCATAGGAAGTGGGGTCGTCAACGGAAGTCAGCGCCAGCGTCGCCAGAGCTTGCTTATGGCGATGATAGTCAATTAAAAAAGATAGGTTCAGATTAGTTAAAATGTCACCATTGAAAACTACAAAAGTATCATCTATCAAATGCTCGATATTTTTAACAGCGCCGCAAGTACCCAGCGGAATTTCTTCTGTCACGCAAGTCAGCTTAGCGCCGAGTCGGGCAAAATCATCCACCAAGCGGTTAAAAGTATCCGGTAAATATCCGGTTGAGAGAATGATGTCATCAATATCATGCTCTTTTAGCAGCGTTACTATATATTCAATAAACGGCCGGTTGAGCAAGGACAACATCGGCTTAGGACTGTTAATCGTTAACGGGCGCAAGCGCGTCCCCAAACCACCGACAAGAATAACTGCTTGCATCTCTTCCTCCTATCTACTCGTTATTATATCTTAATAAATATTAGCCCAACACTGATTCTAATTTCTATCTTGAGACTGTTTAACAATTCAATATTTTATACATTTATCATTTTATCACGGGCGGGCGCAAGGCCCGCCCCTACAACATTTTCCGCCTTTACGCTCTCACGTTTTTTCTTCCCTCAATCCTCTACGCTCTCATTTTTCTTTAACTTCTCCCGCCACCAATCGAGCAGATCAGCTAAGGTTTTATCAATAGGTATCTCCGGTTGCCAACCGACGTCGGACTTGATTTTACGGTTATCACCGACCAATATCGGAATATCGGAAGGTCGATTCTTAGCCGGGTCGACCGCGAAAGTGATTTTCTTCCGTGATAAAGCCAGCAACCTCTCAAGGATTTCACCGGCCGAGTAAGCCGTACCGGAACAGACATTATAAGCCTCACCGGCCACACCGGTCTCAGCCAGCATCCAGTAAGCACGGACCACATCTCTAACATCACTGAAATCCCTTTTCGCCTCCAGATTGCCGACCATAATTCTCGGCTCTCTTCTACCGGCTTCTATCTCCGCTATCTGTTTGGCGAAATCACTGCAAACAAAAGCTTCCGTCTGCGCCGGGCCGGTATGATTAAAAGAACGACTTCGTATTATCGGCAATCGATACCCTAAATAATATTGTAACCCCAGTATATCCTGGCAAGCTTTACTGGCGGCATAAGGGTTGTCCGGCAATAAAGGATACTCTTCCTTAATAGGCATATCAGCTTGGTCGACCTTACCGTATTCCTGGCTCGAACAAGCGACAAGTATCTTTGGTTTGGCCTCTAATTCCAAAGCCGCCGCGAATAAGTTTAATTCACCGAATATATTTACCCTATAGGTTGTTTCCGGAACCGCCCAAGACTGAGGAACGGAACTTAAAGCAGCCAGATGAAAAATATATTGGGGCTTAACCGCTTTTACAAAATCGACTACCGCTTGCTTATCGTTAATATTCATCTGACGGTAGTTGGCCGGCTCTAGATATTGAATATCAGCTTTTAGTTTATGGTCAAAGCCAAATAACTCATGCTCATGGCGTAATAAATTGACTAGATGATAGCCGGCAAAACCGGCCACACCGGTGATAAGCACGCGCGCCACTCTTTAAACTTCTTTCTTTGACGGCTTTGGACGCATTCCCGCGGATACGCGGCGGAAATAACTAATACTGATAAGCAGTATTATCCTAAGGCCCAGCCCAACAACGACCAGCGGTTTTAAAAATCGGCGCCAGCTGTGCTGATATTTTTTATTATAAAACCGATACATGCTTTTCTGGAATTCCACTATCATCTTATTGCTTGTTTGTTCACTGCTTTTCCCGATATGATGCATGGCTTTAGCCTGAGGATAAAAATAAACCTGCCAATTTTTTTGCCGCAACCGATAACAGAAATCCAAATCTTCTACGTACATAAAAAAGTTCTCGTCAAAAAAATTCACCTCTTGGGCTGCCTCGCGCCTAACAAACATAGCCGCGCCGGATACCCAATCGACCGACCGCTCGGAACGTCGGTCCCAATCCAACATCTTATACCGGACCGACCATGGATTATTGTGCCATAGAACCCCTAAAAAAGCATGCATTATCGAGTCACTGAAGCTGGGAAAATTGCGGCCGGTGATTTGAGTACTGCCGTCAGCATTAAATAAAGCCGGGCCTACAACCGCCGCGCGTTCGTGACTATCGGCAAAATCCACTAATATATCAATGGTATCTTGCTCGATCTCAGTATCACTGTTTAAGATAAAAACATACCTGGCGGAACTTTGCCGCAAGGCCTGGTTAGCGGCGGCGGCAAAACCGAGATTACCAGCATTTTCCACTATATCTACCTGAGGAAAATCCCGCTCAACCAATTGGACACTGCCGTCCGTGGAATGGTTGTCGATGACCCGGACTTCAAAGCCGACCAGCGGCTGCGCCTTGAATAATGAGTTTAGGCAAGCCGCTAATAACTCTTTAGTATTCCAATTAATGACGGCAATGGTAACATCAAGTTTAAGCATAGTTAAAATCCATTAATATGTCGGCTTATCCAACTTCGATAGTTAAAAGGTTGGAGCCATTTTTTTTCAAATTCTTTACGGTCCACTAAACGGCGCCGCTGAATAATCCGCCTTTTTTTCCACATAATGGGGATTTTCTTAAAGACGGTCCCCCAGCCTAATAAAGCTGATGGACAACGCCACAGCAAGGCCGCTCCTTTTAACGTATCAGTTATTAAAAAATGAGGCAAATATTTGATTACACTTAAGCCGGAATCATTCTTTAACAACATAAAATAACGGTTCTTATAATTATGTGTCTCTACCAGTTTCGACTTACGGACGGCGACACCGCCCCGGTAATGGTGAGCTACGGCCGTAGGCAGATAAAGGCATTTCCAAGCCCGGAGTTGAGCGCGCCAACTCAAATCGGTATCTTCCAGAAATATAAAAAAATCAGTATCAAAATATTCCCCGTTGACTTCGATATCCGTCAGCATCGCCCGACGATAAAAACCTACGCCGGCACAAGTGCCAAAGACTTCTTCCTCTTTATTGAACTGGCCCCGGTCCAATTGGCTTTCGCCCCTATCATTAAATAACCGGTTCTTAAAAATCACGTGGCCGGTTGAGTCCAGAGTCGGCGGCACAGTCTTCTCCATGCGATAAATTTTACCGGAAATCGAGCCAATGCGCTCGTCCCGACCGGCGGCTGCTACTGCTTGAGCAATAAAATCAGGCTCCAAGACGACATCAACGTTGAGCGTTAAGATAAATTCCCCATCGGAGCCGTCAATGCCCAAATTCATGGCCTTGGAGAAACCCAAATTCTCCGAGTTTGCCAAAATAGTTACATCCGGGTAGTTGCTTTTAACGATTTTGAGAGAATCATCTTGTGAGTCATTATCGATAACCAGCAACTCTATCGCGGCGTAACTTTGGTTTAAGACTGAGGAAATACAAGCGTCGATAAATTTAGCGCCGTTATAATTCAGAAGCAAAATTGAAACTCTAGGAAGAGAATTATCATTCCCCATGACTCTTATTTAACCACCCGATATTTTATCAGCGCCCAAAGCGCGGCAAAGCCATCGATCCAAGTGATCTTTTTACCTTCCGCGAATTCCCGTCCGCTATATGATATGGGCACTTCATAGATGCGAATTTTACGCCTTAAGATCTTGGCGGTGATCTCCGGTTCAAAGTTAAAGTGATTTGATTTAATATCTATCCCCTCCAGCGACTCTTTGGTAAAGAGTTTATAGCCGGTCTCCATATCGGACAAAGTAGTATTGTAAAGAATATTGGTCGTTAAAGATAAGAGGCGATTGCCGAGAAAGTGCCAAAACATCATATTGCGCCGCTCACCGGTGAAACGCGAGCCATAAACGACTTGAGCCTTTTTCTTAAGAATCGGCGCCAACAAACGCTGATAATCACTGGGGTCGTATTCCAGGTCGGTATCTTGGATAATAATCAGATCACCGTTGGCGTGCTGCAAGCCGGTGCGTATGGCAGCACCTTTACCTTGGTTTTTTTTGTGGGTAAATACCCTGACGATAGAGTCGGACTCCATCTTTATAATATCCGCGGTGCCGTCATTGGAGGCGTCATCGACAATGATGATTTCCCGGTCCATGCCGTCAGGCAATTCCACATTCCTAACCTGCCTGATTATCTCTTTTATGGTATTTTTTTCGTTATATGCCGGCATTATTATCGACAGTTTCAATTTAATTCCCCTTTAAACCAGGCAATTGTCTTATTCAGACCTTCCGTTAATGATATTTTCGGTTCCCAATCAAGTAATTTTTTAGCTTTAGTAATATCGGGCCGACGACGAGTCGGGTCATCAACCGGTAACGGATGATAACTTATTTCGGAGTCAGAAGCGCAAGCCCGGCGTGTAAATTCCGCCAATTTCAAGACGCTCATCTCATTAGGATTACCTAAATTAACAACCTCGGTCTTCGCCTCGGAAAATATCGCAGCCTTCAAACCCGCGACCAAGTCATCAACATAACAAAGGCTTCGGGTCTGGCTGCCGTCGCCATAGACGGTCAGAGGCTCTCCCGTTAACGCTTGCTTAATAAAATTCGGTACCACCCGGCCGTCATTTAACCTCATAAACGGGCCAAAGGTATTAAAAATCCTGACAATTATAAAATTAATCTCATATTGGCGCCAGTATGACATTATCAGCGCCTCGGCAAAACGTTTGGCTTCATCGTAACAACTGCGGGGCCCATTGGGATTAACGTGGCCCCAATAAGTCTCATCCTGAACCGGTATCTGTGGGTCGCCGTAAACTTCCGAGGTCGAAGCCATTAAAAATCTGGAACCGTTTTTTCGCGCCGATTCCAACAAATTCTTAGTTCCCAGAGAATTAACCATCATAGTTTCTATGGGTAGTTTGTAGTAATCAACCGGACTGGCGGGGCTGGCCAAGTTAAAGATAAACTCAGCCTGAAAATCGACCCCCTCAGTAATATCCGCTTCCAACAGCGTAAAGGCCGGGTCATCCATTAACGTCGCCACATTCTTTTTACTGCCGGTAACGTAGTTATCTATGCAGATGACTTCATGACCATCGGCAATCAATGACTTACATAAATTAGAGCCGATAAAACCCGCGCCGCCGGCGACAGCTATCCTCATCGGCCGATTCCTTGATAAGTGAAACCAATACGCCTTAGCGTCTGCGGGTCCAGACAGTTTCTGGTATCAAAAACGATGGGTTTATTAAGTAAATCCTTCATCTTTCTCCAATCAAGATATTTGAACTCTTCCCACTCAGTAATCAGAACAATGATATCACTACCCTCCGCCGTCTCATACGGACCGGCGGCATAAGTAATATTTTGCAGATATT
>CAJVYJ010000079.1 GCA_913009475.1 uncultured Actinomycetes bacterium
AACAAATATACAAGGCAATTACCAGTGAATTAGTGACTGGATTTTCGCAAATTACAACTTTGCCAAAAGAGTTGCGCCAAGAATTCACGCGGGACTTCCCCTATTATTTTCCGAAATTAATAGCTCAATTCGAATCAAAAGATTGCCAAAAGTTTTTATTGGAATTAAGCGATGGCCTTAGGGTGGAGACAGTATTGATTTCGGAGAATGGTAAAAAGAGAAACACGGTCTGTTTTTCCACCCAATTCGGCTGCTCTTTGGATTGCTGCTTCTGCGCCACCGGCCGGATCGGGTTCAAACGTAATCTTGATTATCGTGAAATAGCTATGCAGGTCTTGTTCGTTGCCGGCTACTTAAAACAACGGGGCCGTCGTCTTACCAACGCGGTGGCGATGGGTATGGGAGAACCTTTATTAAATTATGATAATCTATTAAAAGCTCTGCGTTTATTGAACGATAAAGAAGGTTTTAATCTGGCCGCGCGTCATATCTCGGTCTCGACTTCAGGCATTATTCCGGCGATAAAAAAAATCGCGCTAATACCCGAACAATTTAATCTGGCTGTTTCTTTGCACTCACCTTTTGACCGGCAGCGGCGCCGACTGATGCCGATAGCGAAAAGATATGAACTAAACGCATTACTTGAAGCGCTCAGATACTATATTAAAATAACCGGGCGTAAAGTCATGTTGGAGTATCTTTTGCTTGACGGCGTGAATGTTTCGACAAAGCACTTGGATGCTCTGGCTGAAATTGCTAAGAGTAATCTATTTCACGTAAATCTCGTCAACTATAATTTTACGGACAGTCGCCTGAAGCCTGTCAGTACTAAAGACGCGAAAAGGATACTCGATTACCTAAAGTCAGCCGGTGTTTCCGTCACTTTGCGCCGTTCTGTCGGCGACAAGATCAACGCGGCTTGCGGGCAGTTGGTGGGGAGCATAGAGGGTAGGGGGTAAGGCGGATGGGCGACGGGGTAAGAGCGCAAAACGTGTAGAGGTGGAGTTTATCTCCACCCGTGAAAATGTTTCTTAATAGCTGTAAGATGTGTAGCGCGCCAGTTCATCTGGCGCCTTATGGTTGAGGAAAGAAAACGTGGAGTCGCAAAGCCAGCTTTACCTAACGGAAACGTAGGTGACCTAAGAATCATCTTAATATAGACATCGCGAAGCGCTTGTGATAACTTTGTAGACACATTTGTATACAAGGGAGCGCGAGTGCGGCTGATAAGGGTAGGAGATAAGATAATCTCGTGGGAGAAAGTATCCACAGCTCTGGCGGAGATGCTCCATCGCCGTTCTAAGGGTGCTACCCAGCAAGAAGTAGCCAAGGCTTTTGGGATCGAGCGGGCGTTCGTCTCCTACCTCGAAGGCATCGGTTCTATACGCAAAGGTCATCATCTGGCCATAGTCGGGTTTCCCGTCAAAAATAAATCTCAGATTTATGAATTAGCTGAAGAATTCGGAGTCGAACTTGTTTATCTCTTAAGTGAAGACGAGCGTCGGAGTTTTGTCTCGCAAAAAAGCGGTGCCGAACTCTTTAATGAGCTGCTGGATATCCTGGTGAAGCTAAAAGAGTATGACTTAATCGTTGTCTTGGCGTCCGATAAGCGGGCGGCGACAATCGAGAAGATATTAGACCAAGAAGTAGTCAGCTTACCTATCGGCGCTTCACCTTTGACCGCAGATCAATCAGTTGACATAGATTCATTACGACAAATTTTAGAGACATTAATTAAGGATAAAGAGGAGGAATTCGATGAAGAAGGTCGTCAGCGTGAGCCTTGGATCTTCAAAAAGAGACCACGCCGCCGAAGTCGAGCTGCTCGGCCAAAAATTTAGTATCAGTCGCGTCGGTACCGATGGAGACTTTACTAAGGCTGAGGAGATATTAAGAAGACTTGACGGAGAAGTGTCGGCGATTGGCCTAGGCGGTATCGACCTATATTTATACGCGGGCGATAAACGTTACCGTGTTCGCGATGGAGTCAGATTGGCAAAAGCAGTCAAACAAACTCCGGTTGTTGACGGCAGCGGCTTAAAAAATACATTGGAGCGGGAGACTATCGATTATCTTAAAGCCGAGGGTATGCCGTTGGCTGGGAAAAAAGTTCTCATGGTAAGCGCGGTCGACCGCTTTGGTATGGCGCAAGCGCTGGCTGCGGCCGGCTGTGATATGATATTTGGGGACCTGATTTTTGGTTTGAATGTGCCTATAGCCATTAGGTCTTTTAGAACATTTAATGTTTTAGCTAAAATACTATTGCCTATAGTGGTGCGCCTGCCTTTTAAGATATTATATCCCACCGGTGAAAAGCAAGATAAGGAGTCCAAATCCAAAAACGCCCGCTATTATCAAGAAGCGGATATAATTGCCGGTGACTATCTTTTTATCCGTAAATTTATGCCGGCGAAGATGATGGGCAAATGGATATTGACCAATACGGTTACCAAGGAAGACGTTGACGACCTACGCCGCCGAGGTGTTAAATATTTAATAACGACGACGCCTGAATTTGACGGGCGTTCATTTGGGACTAATGTCATGGAGGCATTGTTTGTGGCTATTTTAAACAAACCGTTAGCGGAGATTACCAGTGCTGATTATCTGGAACTGATACGAGGTTTGAGCTTAAAGCCCAGAATCGAGAGGTTAAATTAGTGCAAACGTTTGCTTTTTTAATCCATCCGCTGAGCATCGATGATGTGGCGAAAAAGTATAAGATAGCCAAGCGGGTTTCCCCTAAAGTCGTCGGCCAAGTGCTGCGCCGCCGCCCGCCTTTTGTTATCTCTGAAATCGAGGGGATAGTCTCCGCCACCGGAGCCAAAGCCAAAGGTTGGTTTGTAGTCGTTCCTCTGCTGCCTTGGCAATTTCATCAGCTTGAAGAAGATTATGTCTTGGAGAAGATCGCCAAGGCTTGTAAGGTAGCCAGAAAAGAGGGCGCTAAAATCGTTGGTTTGGGTGCGTTTACGGCCATGGTGGGAAATGGTGGTGAGAGGCTGGCTGATTTAGTCGATATACCCATTACCACCGGTAATACCTATACGACCACAACCGCGATACAAGGTGCGCTTAAAGCCGCTGATATTATGAACATAACTACAAGTAAGTCAACTCTGGCCGTTGTTGGCGCCTCCGGCTCGATTGGCCGCGCTTGCGCTCAGTTATTGGCCCCGAAGTTTAAAAATATATTGTTGGTCGGGCGCAATATTGAACATTTGGAGGAGGTCGACGCAATATTAAAACCGAATACCGACGGTGAGATAAGATTAATGACCTCTGTCAGTGAAGCAGTGGCTCAAAGTGATGTGATATTAACGGTTACCGGCGCCGTTGAAGCCGTAATCGAGCCGCAAGATATAAAATCCGGTGCCGTCGTTTGCGATGTCGCGCGTCCTCGGGACGTATCTAAGCTGGTCTCGATGGTACGTGATGATGTTTTGGTCATTGACGGTGGTATTATTAAACCACCCGGCCAAGTCGATTTTAAAATCGAGTTCGGTCCGCCGCCGGGTATGTGTGAAGGCTGTGTGGGAGAGACTATCATCTTGGCCCTGGAAGGCCGCTATGAAAACTATACTTTAGGAAAAAAAATCACGCCGGCCAAGGTTATGGAGATGAGCCAACTGGCGGATAAGCACGGCTTCAAACTCGCGGGGCTGAGACGGTTAGAGAAATTGGTAACGGACAAACAGATAGAAGACATTAAAAGCAGTGTAAAAAAGAGACACTTAGCCGTATGACTCCTGAAAAAAACGAAGCCTCTTCACGAAATATCCTTGACATTTTTAAGCAACCAAGATTATAGTTAAGAAACAGTTAATCCTAACTTGCTAGGGGGTATCATGAAAGCGATTGTTTCTGATTCCAAGTTTTATCTCATCTTTTTCGTCTTACTGTTTCTGACAGCTCTTTTTTCTTTATCCTTATTTGTTTCGCCGGCTGCTTTAGGCGCCGAGAGCCAAATTACCACTAGTGTCGCCACACAAACGATTCCGGCTATTTATGGTAACAACATCGTCTGGCAGGACTCGCGCAACGGTAATTGGGATATCTATGCGTACAATTTAACTACCGGCGCTGAGAGTCAAATCACTACCGACACTGATAACCAAAATGACCCCGCTATCTACGACAATAAAATTGTCTGGGAAGACTATCGCAACGGTAACCCTGACATCTACATGTATAATCTGACAACTGGAATTGAGAGCCAAATTACCACCAGTACGGACAATCAAACATATCCCAACATCTACGGCGATAAGATTGTTTGGCAGGACTATCGCAATAGCACCAGCACTGCTGATATCTATATGTATAATTTAACTACTGGAATTGAGAGCCAAATCACTACCGACACTAATAATCAGTATGGTCCGGCCATCTACGGCAATAAAATTGTCTGGCATGATAATCGCAACGGCAACTGGGATATCTATATGGATACCCTGGCCACCGGTACTAGGGCGATGACCAGTGCCGAAAGCTGGGACTCCGGTATTGGCAACTGGGACTGGGCCGGGAGTAAAGTCGCCTCCGGCGACTTTAACGGCGACGGTCTGATGGATCTGGTGGCTTTCTATGGTTACGGCGCTACCAGGCAGACTAAAGCTTGGGTTTTTCTCAATAACGGTAATGGCGGCTATAACGCGCCGGTCGTTTGGTGGGACTCTGGGCCCAACAACTGGGATTGGGACGGTACCAAATTAACCGTGGGTGATTATAACGGCGACGGCTTGGCCGATATCGGCGTTCTCTATGGTTATGCCGCCCAGCGCCAAACTAAAGCTTTTGTTTTTACCTCCAACGGTACCAACGCCTTTAACGCTCCCACTGCTTGGTGGGACAGCGGCGCCGGTAATTGGGACTGGGCCGGTACCAAGCTAAGCAGCGGTGACTATAACGGTGACGGTGTTGATGATATCGGCGCTCTTTACGGTTACGCGACTGAGCGTCAGTCACGCGCCTTTATCTTTACTTCCAACGGCACCGATGCCTTTAACGCTCCCACTGCTTGGTGGGACAGCGGCGCCGGTAATTGGGACTGGGCCGGTACCAAGCTAAGCAGCGGTGACTATAACGGTGACGGAATTACTGACTTAAGTGCTCTCTATGGCTATGCGACCGAGCGCCAATCGCGCGCTTTCGTCTTTACCTCCAACGGTACCGATGCCTTTAACGCTCCCACTGCTTGGTGGGACTCAGGCCCCGGCAACTTGGACTGGGGTGGTTCAACCCTGCTAAGCGGTGATTTCAGCGGTGACGGTCAAGACGACCTAGATATCTTCTACGGCTATAGCGGCGAGCAAACCAAGATATGGCAATTCGATTCCAACAGCGCCGGCTTTGCTACTCCTTATGCCGCTTGGGACTCGGGCGTGGGTGGCTGGGACTGGTCGCGTAGTAAAGTCGTCTCCGGTGATACCAATGGAGACGGCCAAACCGATATAGCTGTTTTCTATAATTATCCTGGGCAACTTCAAACTAAAGCTATTAATCTGAAATAGTTTTAGGGAATGTTGTTGCTTTTGTTGCACAACATAAAGAAACAAGTGAGGACGGGTTTTATAACCCGCCCTCATTCTTTAGATATAGTGCTTGGCGGCGCATCCTTAAAAATATTTTGACAAATATCCCAACATTTTTTATAATGCAGCCATCTTTATTTTAAAAAAGCACTGCGAAGCGCGGTGCTTAAAGTTTTTTTAACCGACCAGGACAGGTGTATCCAATGGAAAACGAAATGGTATTAACTGATGAGGGTTACAATAAATTAATAGATGAACTCGACTTCCTTCAAAATACGAAGCGTCGCGAAGTAGCTAAGCGTATAAAGACGGCTATAGAGTTCGGCGATATCTCAGAGAATTCCGAGTATGATGACGCGAAAAACGAACAAGCTTTTATCGAGGGCCGTATCAGTCAAATCAACGATGCTCTTTCCAAATGCCGTTTAATAGACAGCAAAGAAGTGACGACTGATAAAGTCGGCGTTGGCTGCCGGGTAAAAATCAAGGACCTTGAGACCGGTGACATCGAAGAGTACCGTTTGGTCGGCTCGGTTGAGGCAGACCCCGAAAATCATAAAATCTCCAATGAATCTCCCGTAGGCAGAGCTATTCTCGGCAAAACTACGGACCAAGTGGTCAAAGTTGCTACCCCAGTCGGCGTAATCGACTATCTTATCTGCGGAATTTCAAAATAATAATTAATATAAGATGGTTCTGCTCCAAAATTTTACTGGACAACTTCTCGGTTGATGGTAGAATAAAACATATGTTCGCTTAATCGGGGCGGATGATTAAATCCCGTTATCGAGCTAAAGAACCGAGAGACGGATATTTTATTATCGCGCCGTAAGCGTTAGAATTTATCTTAAGCCGATTTAACAGGAGAAGACGTCTTGCAAATACTGGGCATTGACCCGGGTACGGCGACTACCGGATATGGTTTGATCAGTAAGCGCGGCGGACAGTTGCGACTTGTTGATTATGGTGTAATTAAAACCGCTCCTAAACAGCCTGACTATATTAGATTGCAGCTACTCTATCGGCAGCTCGTAAAATTATTGGAGCGATATAAGCCGTCTGACATTGCCGTAGAGCAACTTTTTTTTAATACCAACGTAACTACGGCTATGTCGGTTGGGCAAGCTCGCGGAGTGATATTATTAGCGGCAGCCGATGCCGGCGTCAATATTGGCGAATATACGCCTTTACAAATTAAGCAAGCGATAACGGGCTACGGGCGTGCTTCTAAAACTCAGATTCAACAGATGGTCAAGGTAATGTTGGGTATGGACAAAGTCCCTAAACCCGATGATGCCGCCGACGCTATTGCTGTAGCTATCTGCTATGCTAATTCGGCTCTATTGGCGGCAAAATTGCGGCAACTTAGATGAGGGATGAAAAAGTGCTTTTACCCCTCTATCAAGAGGGGTTGGCGGCCGCGATTCTAGTGAAAGTAAAGTGATGATCAGCAGCTTAAGAGGAAAAGTTCAACATAAACAAGCAGGGTGGGCGATTGTCGATATCGCCGGTATCGGTTATCAAGTCACTATACCCAACGGCACTTTTTCTGAGCTGCCGGAGATAGGCGGTGAAGTTTTTCTCTTCACCTACTTGCATGTGCGCGAGGATTTGTTACAACTATATGGTTTTAGCTCCTTAAGGGAAAAAAACATTTTTTTGAAACTTATATCTATTAGTAATATTGGGCCTAAAGTCGCTTTATCGATATTATCGACCCTAAGTGTCGATGATTTAACTAAGGCTATAACTCTGGGTGATTTGGAACTGATAACGACCATACCTGGTATCGGTAAGAAGACTGCTCAGCGGCTGGTGCTAGAGTTAAAAGAAACATTGATCGGTATGGATATCGGCACGGCGATAATCACGTCATCAGTGGTTATGGCGGCGCGCGATGCCTTGTTGGGCATGGGTTTCGCGCCGCAAGAGGCTAATCAAGCCTTAAATAGCTGTGATGACGGTATGAAGTTGGACGAATGTATAAAAACAGCGCTGAAAAACTTAGGCGGATAGATGGATGATAAAGAACGGTTGCTGGCGCCCAAGCCGCTGGCCGAAGATGTTGAAATAGATAATAATTTACGTCCCAAGCGTCTAAGCGAATTTATCGGCCAAGCAAATATCAAATCCAATCTGTCCGTATTTGTGGAAGCGGCCCGCGGGCGGCAAGAGTCGCTTGACCATGTTTTACTCTGTGGTCCGCCCGGTTTGGGGAAAACAACTTTAGCCGGTATTATTTCAAGGGAGATGGATGCCGGTTTTAAGATTACCTCAGGGCCGGCGCTGGAGCGGGCCGGCGACCTGGCGGCCATCTTATCCAATTTGGAGCCTTGCGACATTCTTTTCATCGATGAGATCCACCAGATCGGAAGAGCACACGTCTGAACTCCAGTCACACTGATATATCTCGTATGCCGTCTTCTGCTTGAAAAAAAAAAAACAGGTATATCAACTTACGTGTACGTTTACTCTTCATTAATACCATAGTTGTCTCCACC
>CAJVYJ010000080.1 GCA_913009475.1 uncultured Actinomycetes bacterium
AAGGAAGGCGGTTGGTGATCAGGGGGGTACTTATGACTGTTTGTTGGCGGTTATGGGTGAATGAGGGGGGGGTGGGGGGGGGAGTGGTTTTTTTTTTTTCAAGCAGAAGACGGCATACGAGATATATCAGTGTGACTGGAGTTCAGACGTGTGCTCTTCCGATCTTGCTTATACTCCAAGATATCAGTGGAATGAAAGGGTTGATCTTGATAATTGGCTTACCGACGGAGCTTATATTGAGAAGATTTCATATGGTTTAGATATACCTTGGACAATCGATAACGCAACCGCTGTTAATGGAAAAACTAAGACCAAGAAAAAAAGTGTTTCTTGGAGCGGACCGGCGGGCGTGTTGGAACTCAATGTTGTAGGTAGAGCGATTGATTGGAAAGCTCTAAGCTTAGGATTGATAATAACGACAGCGGTCTTTATCTTGGCATTGATTATCTTTTTAATCAGCATAAAGAGGTCTATGCGGTTCATTAAAACTGAAAAAAATTAATTATAAGGAAATTTATGATATGTGAACATTGCGGAGCTTTAAACGAAGACTCGGATATTTATTGCGGAGATTGTGGCAGTCCTCTTCTTTATCTTAGACCAAGCGATAAAATATACTGCGGCAGATGCGGAGCGAAAAATGAGTCAACTGATATTTTTTGTAGTGAGTGTAGTTTTGAATTAATAAAGGTGTTGCCACAAAAATCACTTTCGCTTAACGACCAAGGTTTAACTTCAGCACTTAATGAGCTGATACCGATTCAACTGCGTAATAATATTTTTGTTATCTCGATTTTAGGAGCGGTTAGTGCACTGATTGTTGGATTGTTGATTACCTTTTTGT
The DNA here is from genome assembly GCA_913009475.1 of uncultured Actinomycetes bacterium. Classification (GTDB taxonomy): domain Bacteria; phylum Actinomycetota; class Aquicultoria; order CAJVYJ01; family CAJVYJ01; genus CAJVYJ01. Next base: position 845 of record CAJVYJ010000080.1, read on the forward strand.
TTCGCTCTATTTTAATATCGCTGGCCATAGCGGTTATTTCTAAGGCGGCGGGTCCGGAGGCGAAAATGATTGCAAAGATTATACCGGAATTTTTCCCGGGCACGGGACTGCTTTTTTCTCTTGGTCATCAAGCACCGCTTATTACTTCCGGGTCCGCCCAGATTCCCATTGTGGGAAATGTTTCCGCTTCCGCTACAGCATTTATACCTGTTATCAGTTTTCTTTTTATTCCCGCCCTTTCAATCTTGGCCGGCGGCTTTATCGCCGCTTCATTATCCACGCGTAAACTTTTCAAATATGAGATAAGCAGGGCTGAAACTGGAGCCTTGATCTCCATACCTTATGCGCTATTAATGATGGTGGTTGCGACCTTGTTTCAAATGAAGGTCCAATCAAATATCAGCGTACCCGCGCCGTTGCTTGGCTCCGTCAATATACCAATCAGTGTTAACATTGGCTTTCAGACTCTTAAATTAGGTGCCCAGTCGCTCTTATGGGGCTTCTTGTTTGGCGCTCTCGGCGGCGCCTTAAGCGCGGGCATCTCTTATAAGAAAATTAGGGATGATATAAATGCCTCTTTGAGACTGACGCCCTTTCAATTCATTGTCGCCTTAGTCAAAGCTATATTAACTACCTTAGTTTTATTGTTCTTTGTCAGCCTCTTAGCTTCATCCATTCTTTTATTTATTGGATCAGTTAGAGAAAACCTGGGTAATGGGGTTGGTCTAGTCGGGACGTGGCTGGCGCTTATAACGATAGTACCGACAACTATATTGAGCATTTATTTTATGGCTCACGGCATACCGATTAACTTATCGACAATGTATGGAGGGTCTTCTCAATCCATGTCAATGGGCATCTTTTCGGGGTTACATCTGCCATTTTTATCACAAGGTGTTCCTTATCAAGCCTATCTCGTAATGCTATTGCCTTTTCTGGCTCTGCTCGTGTACGGCTATGTTGCCGGTAAAAGATTTAGGCCAAAAAACAAATCTGAAATAATCATAGTCACTACAAAAATCGCGCTTATCTACTCTGTAGCTCTGACCATTGTATCCAGGTTGTTAAACTCTTCTTTAACCGCGACTATCGCGGGCGCGCCCAATGTGCCCGGTTCGGTATCGGTCTCATCGGGACCGCCAATTTTCACGACCTTTTTTATGACGATAATCTGGGCCTGGATAGCCGGCGGTCTGGGTTTGCGGCTGTGGCATTGGCGTAATAAGTCTTAGCGAATCACTGCCGCGGATGAAGTTATTATTTTTTTGTCAAAAGGCTAATTTGAACGGCCATAGACATGTAAGCCGGAACCATCGAACGAGGAGACGGCTACAATATCATTTGCGGCCTCCAAAAATAATGTATTTGCTTTCTTACTTACTTGAAGTTTGTGTGACCGCCACGTTTCGCTACCGGTCTTAGCGTTAAATGCTAATAAATAATAACTTATACTCTTATTAATTCCGATGATGTAAACAGTATTGTTAGATACAATAGGAAACGAATCAAAATACAATCTATCTTCACTACTTCGCCACTTTTCCTTGCCCGTTTTAGTGTCCAGGGCTAATAGGTAACCAAGGTAACCACCGCTGTTGTCTTTATTTCCTACCATTACATAAACCATTCCCCCGGCGACAGCGGGAACCGAAAAATTATTAAATCCATATTCACTACTTCGCCACTTTTCCTTGCCCGTTTTAGTGTCCAGGGCTAATAGGTAACCAGCGCTGTTGTCTTTATTTTCTGCCGCTACATAAACCATTCCCCCGGCGACAGTGGGAACCGAAAAATCATTAAATCCATATTCACTACTTCGCCACTTCTCCTTGCCAGTTTTAGTGTCCAGGGCTAATAGGTAACCAAGGTAACCACCGCCGTTGTCCTTATTTCCTGCTGCTACATAAACCATTCCCCCGGCGACGGATGTTACAGTTACAGGAGATATTGCCTCAGGCTTGTCATACCGCCATATTTCTTTACCGGTTTTAGTGTCCAGGGCTAATAGGTACCTAGCGCTGTCGCTGTTGTCTTTATTTCCTGCCGCTACATAAACCATTCCCCCGGCGACGGATGTTACAGGAGATATTGTCTCAGGCTTGTCATACCGCCATATTTCTTTACCGGTTTTAGCGTCCCGGGCAACCAGCGCGCTTTTCTCATTTTTGTCCACTTCCAAATTGTAGATAACCCCGTTGGTGATTGAAGGCAAAAAACTGGCTATTTTTTTTGACCACAACAGTTTTAAAGGTGGCTGGGGCCCGGTAGTAGTGGCGCCGGTATTGGCCGCGTTGCCTCGAAATCCCGACCAGTTAGTTGATTGGCTGCTGTTTATCAGTAATGGGTAAATGATAAAGGCAGACAGCGCCATGCCGGCGATAATCAGAAAATAAACCAGTGGTTTTAAAGATAGATTTACTTTTTGTTTAGTCGGCATAGGCTTGGTTGTCGACTGCGGTATAATGTTTGGCGGTGCTTCATTATTAATAGTAAGGGCTTTAGTGCCGCACTCTTGGCAAAAACTGTCACCGCTTACAATCTCGGCCCCGCATTGGTGGCAAAATTGTTTAGTCTCCGTAACCATTAGACTCCTTCAAAGTATGGCCGCCTGTTAATTTTAGCACAAGCAAACGATTATTTGCTATTATTTATTGTTATGAAGACTAAAATTATTTTACTGCTAAGCTTAGTAATCCTGTTAATACTACTGGCTCCGCTGTCGGCACTGGCCGCACCCCAAGGCAAAATCGCCTTTATTCGTAATGGTGACGTCTGGATTATGAACGCTGATGGGGGTGGGCAGGTGAATTTGACAAAAAGCGACAGCATTGAAAGCAACCTTGCATGGAGTAACGACGGGAAACAGCTTGCCTTTTCCAGAATGGAGGATATAGGGGATTTATCCAGAATGGAGGATATAGGGGATTTCTATACTGACAACCTCTGGATTATGAACGCCGATGGTTCAAAGCAAGTGCAATTGACTTTTTATAAAACAAAAGGCATTCATGCAACCGATAATCGAAGGGCATATATACAGGCATATTCTCCTGCTTGGTCGCCTGACGGTAGGACGCTGGCATATATTGAATATAGTAATGATCCGGATTTGTACGCTCATCGCGTAGTTCTTTTCGATCTAATTTCGAAGGAAAAAAAGATATTACCTAAAATTATCTACACCGAAGGCAGAGTTAGTGTTTCGTGGAGCCCTGATAGTAAAAAACTTACTATTAGTGAATATGGAGAAGGGGCTGGCGACATAGATATAATTGAACTGGAAACTTTTCATAAAACTCATTTCGAGCACAACACAAACTATGAAGAAGCTATGGCATCCTGGGCGCCAAACGGTAAGAGAATTGCTTATGTGGAATGGAATTATGAGCAGAATTGGGGTGCCCTCACTCTTAGCCGGCCTGATGGGTCGGGGAGAGAAATAATATTTGATAAGCAACTAAGTGGATTAAATCTTATTGGTAATTCGCCTTCTTGGTCGCCTGATAGTAAATCGCTGGTATTTAGCACGACTCTTATAGAAGGGAATGGAGATACTCCTATCCGGCATAATCAAACATATTCGGTAAATGTTGATGGAACAAATTTTCACAAAATCGCCGACAACGCCTCCGAGCCCGCCTGGCAGCCCGTCAACTTACCGGCGCCAATTATTACCTCTCCAGCTAATCAGCTAAAGACCGAACGCTCGCGGATTACCATTAGGGGCCGGTTGGGGAAAGATACCGACTTAAGCCGCTCCGGCTACTACGTTACTTTATATAGAAACGGTAAGCTTATAAAATCCAGGGGCAAAGCTGTAAAGGTAAAGCCAAACAAGAGCGGCAATTTCACTAAGCAAATCCATTTAACTTACGGGGAGAATAATCTAAGCGCCGCCCTTAATTGGGGAGATATATCCGGTCCACAATCAACAGGAGTTAAGGTTATTAGGCCTTCGAGAAGAACCGCCGGTTTTGGTTCGGACTATAGCTTGTATGATAAAGACAATACCGTAAATACAAAAGCGGAAATAAAACGAGCAAAAGCCATACTTAGCTCCGCGGGTTATAATGCGTGGGCCTATCTTAACTCCAATGCTGTTAATGCTTTTAATAGTCTAGCCTCAAACTCCATCTTTCATTTCTCCGGCCACGGCAACTGGGACGTCATCTCTTTTGTCGACAATAGCGGCAAAGAATCTCTGCTGATTACTGATATAGATAGAAATGGCAGTTATGCCGCGGATTCCTTTAAAAAGATAAATCCCGGCGGCGGTCACAACTTTAGCGCCGTAGACTTAGCCGTCTTTAATAGTTGTGACGCGGCTAAGGATATTAATACCAACGGCAATATTATGAAAGCTTTTATTGAGAGCGGGGTTAAGACCGCTATCGGCTTTAAGGGAAGTATTAACAGCTATCGAGCTATGAAGTGGGATAAGGCCTTTTGGGACTATGCCGTACAAGAAAAAGAGGAAGTCGGCATTGCCGCGACCAAGGCCGCTCAAGACAACCGCGCTACAGATACTTTTTCCTTTAGCGGTTCAAGTGATGGTATCGCGCCGCGTAACTTAGTAGTCAAGCTAAAAAATCCCAGCCAACGGGTCTACATCTACGCGCCGCCGCCTCGAATAGTTGATTAGATCAGCTCTTCATAATGAACGCCGGCTGCTACTTTACCACCGCATTTAGGACAAAAACTAACATTAGGCGGCAGGGTGGCATGGCATAGCGGGCATAAAGCCGGCGCGCTGACTTCACGTAAAGGAGCTGCTGCCGGTGTGCCGCAGCGGGGGCAAAAGCTTAATTCAGGCGTAAGTGGGGTGTTGCACTTAGTACAAGTTAAGTTATTAGTAGGTCCTACTTGTTGCCCGGGACGCGCTGGCGAGCGGGAAATCGAATTGGTAAGTTTGCCGGCCAATTGTTCGGAAGCGACCGCCCATATCTTGGCGCCGTGATAGACGGCGTAGATGCCGGATAAGGTTATCGCGGCCCCAAATAGAAGGCTAAAGATGCCGACCAAATCATTATCTGAGCCAATGGCGTCCATTAGAACGCCAAGATTACTTCTAGCCCACGATAAGGCGATAGCGAAGAACATTACCAGATAAAGTCCCAGATAAGTCTGCATTAGCTCTTCTTGATTATTTCTGGCCCATGATAATTTGCCGGCGTATTCTAAGACTATCGCGGAGAGGGGAGTAAAGAGCATAACCAGGACCGTAAATCCTAGTCCGTCAAATATCCAGGTCAGCATCTGTGGCAGATACAGTGTTGTTTGGCTGCCTGAGAGCACTTCGGTTGATTGCACCACATCGATACCTCTTACTATAGCTACTAGAATATAGGCGATAAAGAGACCGCCTAAAAGATAAATAAGCCGTTTAATGCTCTCTTGCAATGCCATTAATTTAACCTCCTAATAGTCCATTTATTTATTTGCCAAATACATAAGTTTTCTCTTCGCTGCTTACAACCACAACGCCGTCGGCGGTGGATACTAAATATTCACCATCGGTGCGACTTAGTCTATTAGAGCGCCACTTTTCTTCGCCGCTTTTGGCATCCAGCGCGTAGAGATATTGATGATTATTTTTTATTCCCACTACATAGACAATACCGTTGGTTATAGATGGAGCCGACGCTATTGATGAAGAAATCTTTCTCCGCCATTTTATCCGTCCGCTTTTAGCGTCGAGGGCATAAAGGTAGATATGCTCATTTTTTATTCCCATTGCATAGACGGTGTTGCCGGCAATTGCCGGAAAGGCAGCGCTGAATAGCCCAGTTTGTGAAGTTGGGATATCTTTTCCTATTTGTTTCCGCCATTTTTCTGTGCCGCTCTTAGCATCCAGAGCGTAGATATACGCATGTTTGTTTTCATTACCTTCGCCGCCCCAGGTATAGATAGTACCATTAGCGACGGTGGGGAAACCACCTAAATCGCCGCTGTTACCCTTCCGCCATTTTATCCGTCCGCTTTTAGCGTCTAGGGCATAAAGGTATGAATGCTTATTAATCATTTTAGTTATGTAAGCAATCCCATTTGCAACAGTCGGAAACGCAAATTCACTTAAACTACGCGTTCGCCACTTTACTCGCCCACTTTTCGCATCCAAAGCATAAAGGTAAATGTGATTCTTGTTTATATCACCGCCAGTTGTGTAGATAATCCCATTAGCAACGACAGTAAAAAAGCCAAATAAATTAACGTTATTGCGCGTCCGCCACTTTATCCGACCACTTTTAGTATTCAGCGCATATAGGTAAACATGATTATTCGCCTTATTTTGTCCAAACGTGTAGACAGTCTTATTAGCAACAGTAGAGAACAAGCCTAAATCATTTTCGCCGCGCGCATGCCACTTTTCCGCACCGGTTTTGGCGCCCAGGGCGTATAAATAATAGTGGTCGCCCTTTTTCTTAGCTATATAAACAGTACCATTGGCAATTTTGGGAGATGGACCGGTATTCTTTGCTGACCATAATAATTTTAACGGCGGTTTGGGGCCGGTGGTCGAGGCGCCGGTGTTGGCGGCGTTACCTCTTAGGCTGGACCAATTAGCCATAACACCCCCACCAAAGATAAGCGGATAGGCGAAGACGCCGACCAGTGCCAGTACGGCAATAATTAAGAAATATTTAAGCGGTTTTAAGGAGATATTAATATTTGGCTTAGCGAAAGTTGTTGTGTTTTGAGGCGGCGGTGTGACTTCTGGCGCCACCGCATCAGCAAGACTGAGCACTTTAGCGCCGCAATCTTGACAGAAGCTGTCACCGGGGATAATCTCACTGCCGCATTGGTGGCAGAACTGCTTGGTTTCCGTAACCATTAGACTCCTTTAAAGTATGGCCGTCTGTTAATTTTAGCACAAGCAAACGATTATTTGCTATTATTTATTGTTATGAAGCCTAAAATTATTTCACTGCTTGGCATAGCAATCTTGTTATTAATATTGAGATCGGAAGAGCACACGTCTGAACTCCAGTCACACTGATATATCTCGTATGCCGTCTTCTGCTTGAAAAAAAAAAAAAAAAATAATAAAAATACAAAAATTTGAGAATAAGGTTTGTAAAGCTGAAAAAAAATCACGATATGGACGTTGCAAGGTCAGTATCTTACATATCTCGTATGTTCT
>CAJVYJ010000081.1 GCA_913009475.1 uncultured Actinomycetes bacterium
TTTGTTTTTTTTTTTTCAAGCAGAAGACGGCATACGAGATATATCAGTGTGACTGGAGTTCAGACGTGTGCTCTTCCGATCTGCCGGTGGTAAACCCATTCAGCATATAATTGGTGAGCAGGGATTTCGTCGGCTGGTGCTTAAGGTGACCCCGGATGTATTGATTCCCCGGCCGGAGACGGAGCTTTTAGTCGACGCCGTCATTAAGGAACTTAAGCTTAAAGGGGTTGAAGATAATCCATCTAAAGTATTTAAAGTCTTAGATGTAGGTACGGGCAGTGGTGCTATTGCTCTCTCCATCGCTTACGAATTAGAAAAAACGCGTTTATGGGCGCTTGACATATCAGTGGCTGCTCTGGAGGTAGCCGGGGAGAATTCAATTAAGTACGGCCTGGAAGAGCGCGTGACATTTTTCCAGAGCGACCTCTTCAATCAAGTTAAGAAATATTGTAACGAAAAATTTGATGTAATCGTATCAAACCCGCCTTATGTAGCCGCGGATGAGAAAAGTAACCTACCTAAAGATGTGCTCAGGGAACCGACTATGGCACTTTACGGAGGCCAAGAGGGTCTGGATTTTTATCGGCGTATCGGTAAAGAGGCAAAAGCTTATCTGGATTCGGGAGGCTTATTAGCTTTGGAGATAGCTGAAGGTCGAGCCGACTCGGTAGTAGATATTTTAAGCAACAATGATTATATCGGTATAGAATTGATAAAAGATTATAATGAGCGGGAAAGGATAGTTTTAGCCTGGCGGGATGAGTCATAAAAGAGATAAAGGTAGAGCGGGATAATCCAAAAGAAGAGATTGTTGCGGCAGCGGTGCGAGCGGTGCGGGCCGGCAAGATAATCGCTTTTCCCACTGACACTGTCTATGGTTTGGGCGCCGACATTCATAATGAATACGCGTTGGATAAGATATTCAAGCTAAAGAAACGCGATAGAAATAAATCACTTATAGTTTTTATCGCCGATATCGCTCAGTTAAACGAAGTAGCTGTCGGCATATCCAAAGCGGCGGAGCGATTGGCGCAAGTTTTTTGGCCGGGAGCGCTGACATTAATATTACCGGCGCGGGCGAATTTACCGGCCGCGGTTACCAGAACGGGAACTGTAGGCGTACGCTTACCGGACGACCTATTGTTAGGAAAAGTAATGCGTCGAGCTGGTACGTTGCTGGCGACAACCAGCGCGAACATTGCCGGCTCGCCCAACCCGACCGGAGCGGACGCTGTTCGCCAAGAACTTGGTGGTAGGATAGATTTGCTGCTGGATGGGGGGACGAGCCGCGGCGGCATAGCGTCAACGGTTGTCGATGCCGTTCAAGAACCTATCAAGATTATCCGCCTAGGCGCCGTCAGCGCGGATGCAATAGAGAAAGCACTGGAAAAGAATTAAGAGTTGATTAATAATAAAAACGAGAAGCTTTTCTCTGAGAATAAATGAACCTTTCTATTTAATATGATAGTAATTAAATGGTTTTATATTTTATAATCATATGTCTGTTAACATAACTTCGGCCAAGGGTTCCATTAGTTATGAGCCGGTTAAAAAAGAGGAAAAATGCGTCTTATCATCGGTGCCGACCATGCCGGTTACGAACTAAAGGAAAAAATAAAAGAACATCTTTTTGATTTAAATCATCAAGTTACTGATATCAGCGTCGTCTTGATAAAATCATAATAATTGAACAGAGTATTTAATAGTGGGAGGAAACAAATAGTGCTAATTGACCAGGACCCGGAGATCGCTAAGGCGATTCGTCACGAGCTAGAGCGGCAACGTCAAACCTTGGAGTTGATTGCCGCGGAAAATTTTACCTCCGCCGCTGTATTAGAGGCGCAGGGAAGTGTAATGACAAATAAATACGCCGAGGGTTATCCCCACAAGCGTTATTATGGCGGTTGCCAATATGTTGATATGGTTGAAGACTTGGCTCGTGAGCGCGCGCTTCAACTTTTTGGTGCCGACCATGTTAATGTTCAACCCCATTCCGGTTCGCAAGCAAATATGGCCGTCTATTTTACCGCCCTTAAACCCGGCGATACGGTTATGGGTCTTGACCTGGCGCACGGAGGCCACTTGACCCACGGCAGCCCGGTTAATTTCTCCGGCATAATTTATAACTCGATTCTTTATGGCGTTGATCGCCAAAGTGAAGTCATTGACTATGATGAGTTGCGGCGTAAAGCTTTAAAGTATCAGCCAAAAATGATAATTGCCGGCGCCAGCGCGTATCCCAGACAGCTTGATTTTAAGATCTTTCGCCGCATCTGCAATGAGATAGACGCGTTGTTAATGGTTGACATGGCGCATATCGCCGGTTTGGTAGCCGCCGGCCTGCATCCAAATCCGATAGGTGAAGCTGATTTTGTAACTACTACGACCCATAAAACCCTACGCGGTCCCCGCGGCGGCATGATTTTTTGTAAATCACGTTATGGCGCCAACCTTGATAAGACGATTTTTCCGGGTATGCAAGGAGGTCCGTTGATGCATGTTATTGCGGCTAAAGCCGTGGCTTTAAAAGAAGCGTTGACGGACGATTTTAAAGCCTACCAGCGGCAAATTATAATTAATGCTAAGACTTTGGCCGAGACTTTGGCGAAAAAAGGGTTTCGTTTGATATCCGGGGGTACCGAAACTCATTTGATGCTAATCGACCTGAGCACCAAAGGTCTTACCGGCAAGGAAGCTGAAGAGTCGTTGGATAGATGTGGAATAACCGTCAATAAAAATACCATACCTTTTGACACTCAGAGCCCCTTTGTCACCAGTGGCATCAGAATCGGCACACCCTCACTTACTACTCGCGGTATGAAGGAAAATGAAATGGAGACCATTGGTGAATTAATCAGTGTTGTTCTAGGCGGCGGCATAGGAGATGACACCATTTGCCGTCGGGTCAAAGAAGAAGTAAGCGGTCTGTGCCGGCGTTTTCCTCTTTATCCGGAACTGCAAAATAATTAGTCAACGGTAGGTTAAGCATTGAGGTTTTATGGTTGATTATCTGATAATCGGTCTCATAGCAATGGTTGTTTCTTACTTAACCACTTGGCCGATTAAGCGACTGGCTCTGTGGGTTAAGGCTGTTGATTATCCGTCGGAGCGAAAAGTTCATTCCCGGCCGATTCCGCGTCTGGGCGGGCTGGCCATCATTATCGGTTTTTTGGCCGCTTTGGGCGGCCAATTTGTTTATCAGAAGTTTTACCCAAGTGATATTGCTCGCCTGAGCTTATCGGATGAACTGATCGGTCTGCTTTTGGGCGCGAGTATAATTATCGCTATCGGTATTATCGATGATATATTCGAGCTTTCGCCATTGACCAAGTTGTTGGGGCAGATCGCCGCCGCCACCGTACTGGTAAGTTTCGGTATAAAGATGGAGTTTATCGGTAATCCTATCAGCGGCGGCGTTATTTATCTCGGTGGCTTCGGTATAGTTCTAACCATTATTTGGGTGGTAGCGTTTATCAACGTCATTAATTTTATTGACGGCCTTGACGGCCTGGCCGCCGGCGTATCCGCTATCGCGGCGCTTAGTTTCGCTTATTTTGCCTGGGAGACCGGTCAAATCAGCACGGCGATAGTGGCGGTGGCTATTGCCGGCAGTTGTCTGGGTTTTCTGCGTCATAATTTTCACCCGGCCCATATTTTTATGGGCGATTCCGGTAGTATGTTCTTAGGGTTTCTCTTTGGCGCTATAACGGTCGACGGTGTAATGAAGAGTATCGCTGCCATCGCCTTGTTGGCGCCTTTAATAATAATGGGAATACCGATTCTTGACGGCGTATTCGCCGTTTTTCGCCGTTATCGCGACGGGCAACCGGTTACCCAGGCTGACAACGACCATCTTCACCATCGCTTGCTGCGCCGGGGATTCAGTCACCGCCAAGCCGTTATAATAATCTATCTTTGGAGCATAGCTTTAAGCGCTTTTAGTCTGACGCTAAGAGTAAATCCTTCCGCTTATAAATATTTTATAATTATGTTTCTATTATTTTTGAGCTATATATTTGGTGAGTATGTTGGGTTTTTCGATCGTTTTAATAATGGAAAACATACTTTTAACAGAGGAAAAGATAAAACTAAATAAAATAAAAACTTAGCGGTCCTGTTTCTAAAAATATTTGCTTTTATTTTTTCGATGCTGTGTTATAATCCTTATTTGGGTTTTCAACAAACATTAGGTTGGTTGATGAACACAGATAAAAAGCCCTCTTACTATAAGGGGTTTGCCGCGTTTAGCAGCCTAGGTATTGAGATAGTCATCTCAGTTCTTATCGGCGCCGGCGTCGGCTATTTGTTTGATAAATGGCTGGGCACTAAGCCGTGGTTAATGGTGATAGGTTTTGTTTTTGGCGCTGTTGCCGGTTTTCGGGATGCCTATCGGCTAATTGTCAAGTCAGACTGGGAAGATAAGAATGATAAGTAAAAACCGTGAAAGTTAAATGGGTAAATACTTACTGCTTGATTTAAGCTCAGGCCTGATGATTGGCCTGATTTATATGGGAATTTTTTGGGCGGCGCACCAGTTGCAAAAACGTATCTCAGGCAGTTTTAAAGTCTTATTTATTTTTCTCGGTTTTATTTTACGAATTTTAGTAGTGCTGGCAGCGGTGGAATTAGTTGTTTCTGTTATGAAATTCGATCTTATCTACGTTTTAGCCGGCTTTCTGGTGGCGCATACGTTATGGCTAATATTTCTTTTTGTTAAGCAGTTATTTTTCAGTCGTGGCTCAACAGCTATTAATTAGTATTAATAATATCTGTTAATAAAGATAGTTTATTAAAGCTGACGGGAGAGAGGTTTTGATTTGGAAAAACTGATTCAAGAGCTAACGCCTCATGCTTACTATAAGCTGGTTGTATTTGGCGGCGTGGATATATCCATCACTAAGGCGGTATTGACTCTACTGATAGCCGCCGTACTAACCTTTCTTCTTTTTTGGATCCCGTCACGTCGCATGAAGCTTGTGCCTCGGGGCTGGCAAAATTTTGTTGAAGTCCTGGTAGAATTTACTCGCGAAGGTTTACTCTATGAAATTATGGGCGAAGAAGGTAAACCTTATTTCCCATTGATAGCAACCTTATTTTCTTTTATCTTTATAACAAATCTTGTCGGTCTTATCCCGGGATCATTGCCGGCTACCAGTCAAATAGGTACGACGGCAGCCTGGGCGCTGATTGTCTTTATTATTTATAACGCTGTCGGGGTTATTAAGCATGGACCGATAGGATACCTTAAAACCTTTGTGCCGCCCGGCACGCCGATTTTTTTGGCGCCCGTAATGTTTCCCTTAGAAATAATCAGCCATATAGCGCGGCCGTTTTCCTTGGCCGTACGTTTATTTGCCAATGTTGTCGCCGGCCATATGGTCTTAGGTGTTTTTGCTTTCCTGTCGTTTACTTCACTTATTATAATTAAAATACTGCCCTTTAGTATGATAGTTATAATGTATCTATTTGAAATTTTTGTCGGTGGGTTACAAGCTTATATTTTCGCGATCTTAGCTGCAATTTATATACAAGGCGCTTTACAGTCCGAGCATTAGAAAGGAGGAAGCATGAATGGAAATATAGGACTTCTGGGGGCAGGCTTAGCCATAGGCTTGGGAGCTATCGGGCCCGGCATCGGCGTTGGTTTGTTGGTTGCTAAATCTGTGGAAGGGATGGCCCGCCAACCGGAAGCGGCCGGGCTGATCCGGACCGCTATGTTTATCGGCTTGGCGTTTGCTGAAGCCATTTCACTTTACGCTCTGGTTATCGCTTTTATACTTTCGGCGAAATAAGTCAGAGTTAAGGAGGTAAATAAAGAAGCATGAAGATATTACCTGATATAGGCATGATGATATATTCTACCGTAGCTTTTTTTATCCTGCTCTTTATTCTCGGGCGTTTTGCTTTTCCGCCGTTGATAAAAATGTTGGATGACCGCTCCAATACTATTCGTGATTCTTTAGAGGGCGCGGAAAAGACTCGTCTTGAGGCGCAGAGGTTGCTTGATGAGTATAAAGCTGATCTGGCTAAAGCACGGGAGGAAGCGCAAAAAATTATCGAGGACGGACGCAAGTTTGGTGAGTCTATTAAACAAGAAATGACCGAGAAGGCTAAGCTCGAGGTTGAGGAGATTAGTGCCAAGGCCGCTGAGGAAATACGTCGCGAAAAGGCATTGGCCCTGGTTGAGTTGCAAACAAAGATGGCTGATTTAACTATACAAGCAGCTTCGAAAGTCGTGCAAAGTTCATTGGACAAGAAACAGCATGAAAAGCTGATCAATGATTTTATTTCGCAAGCGGGAAGTTTAAATGAGAACTAAAGCGAAGGCTTACGCGAGCGCTCTGCTTGAGTTGGCCCGCGAGGAAAAGAGCTTAGAGGGGATTGATGCGGATTTTCGCTTAATCGCGGATACTATCAGCGAACATCTGGATTTAAAAGATATCTTGGCTGATGCGGAAGTCGACTCCTCGCAAAAAATCGGGATAGTCAGAGAAGTTTTCCGGGGTAAAGTTTCTGAGTTGGCGCTCAGCTTCTTACAGCTGATGGTTGGTCTGGACCAGGTTGCTATTACTAGGCCGATGGTAAAAGAGTTAACGCGCTTGATTCAGATCGAAGAGAGAAAAATGATTGCGGACGTAACTACGGCCATCCCCTTGGATGAGGCGATGATAGCCGGATTAACCAGCCAATTATCTAAGCTTACCGGCAAACAAGTTAAAGTCCGCCCGCGCTTGGATAAGTCGATTCTTGGTGGGATTTTAGTGAGAATGGATGGTAAGTTGCTTGACGGTAGTATCCGCAGCCGTTTGGAAGAGATGAAAAATCAGATGATATTTGGAAAAATAAGTGGGTGACAAAGAAGTGCGAACAAAAATAGATGCGGCCGCCATCGACGAAATTTTAAAAAAACAGATAGCAGAGTACCAAGCTAAGGTCGAGGTGGTTGAAGAGGGAACAATAATAGAACTTGGTGATGGTATTGCCAGAATAACCGGCCTCAAGGGAGCTATGGCCGGTGAACTTTTGTCCTTTCCAAAAAATCTCTACGGTATAGCGCTTAATTTAGAAGAGCATTTGATTGGTGCGGTATTGATGGGTGAGACGTCTTTGATCAAGGAAGGCGATCCGGTCAAACGCACCGGTAAAATTGTTCAAGTGCCGGTAGGCAAAGAATTAATCGGCCGAGTGGTGAATCCGTTGGGTGAGCCGATTGACGGTAAAGGACCGATAAACGCGACTGAGTTTCGTCCGGTAGAATGGAAGGCGCCGGGTGTAATCGACAGGCAGCCGGTAAAGGAACCCTTACAGACAGGGCTGAAGGCGGTTGATTCGATGATACCTATCGGGCGCGGCCAGCGTGAGTTGATTATCGGTGATAGGCAAACGGGAAAAACAGCTATTGCTCTGGATACGATTATTAATCAACGGGATAGCGGCGTTATCTGCATTTATGTGGCTATCGGCCAAAAAGCTTCTACGGTGGCGAAATTAGTTCAAGACCTTACCGACCAGGGAGTAATGGATTTTACTATTGTTGTCAACGCGGCGGCCAGCGACGCGGCGCCGCTGCAATTTTTAGCGCCTTACGCCGGATGCGCGATGGGTGAGTATTTTCTCTACAACGGCAAAAACGCTTTATGTGTCTATGATGACTTGTCCAAGCATGCTGTTGCTTATAGGGAGATGTCGTTGCTGCTTAGGCGGCCGCCGGGCCGGGAGGCTTTTCCGGGCGACGTTTTCTATCTCCATTCCCGGCTGCTGGAACGAGCGGCGAAATTAAATGATGAGCTTGGCGGCGGTTATCTTACCGCTCTGCCTATCGTAGAGACACAAGCCGGAGACGTATCCGCTTATATACCTACCAATGTAATCTCTAGATCGGAAGAGCACACGTCTGAACTCCAGTCACACTGATATATCTCGTATGCCGTCTTCTGCTTGAAAAAAAAAAAAGACATAATAACATATC
>CAJVYJ010000082.1 GCA_913009475.1 uncultured Actinomycetes bacterium
AGGCGCGTGCGCGAGCTGCAAGAGCAAGGTTTTAAAGTGGCCATGGTCGGCGACGGCATCAATGACGCGCCGGCGCTGATGCAGGCCGATGTCGGCATCGCTATCGGCACCGGCACCGACATTGCTATCGAGTCCTCGGATATCATCATCATCGGCGAGCGCTTAACGGCAATCCTCGATGCTTTCGAAATCGGTAAGAACAGCTATAACAAGACAGTTCAGAATTTAATATTAGCCTTTACCTTTAACGGTATTGGCGTACCGCTGGCCGTCACCGGCCTTATCAGCCCCATTTGGGCGATGGTCGCCATGATTCTCAGCGTCAGTGCCGTGCTGGCTAATTCCTTCGGTGGCTTGATTGTTGCGAGACACTCCGTCTTGGAAGTTCGCGGACTTCCAAATTAAAGTGGATAAAATCGTCAACTAAATTATTGACAATAATTCGATGAGTTGTACAATAAGATTATGGATATTATCGCGGACGCCAGTGTGTTTATGGCAGTTGTTCTTAATGAACATGATAGAGACTGGGTTATTGATAAAACCAGGGAATGCAAGGTTTTGTCACCGGAAATCTTACCATATGAGATTGGCAATGCGTTAATTGCGGTGAATAAAAAAGGTCGCCTTAACGATAAAGAAATATTAAAGGCTTATGATATTTTTCAAAGCGTACCTGTCAGATTACTGGCAGTAAATATCTATAAGGCGATTAAAATCGCGGTACGATTTAACATATATGCTTATGATGCGTATTATTTACAGTGTTGTGTTAAGAACAAATTGCCGCTTATTAGTCTTGATAATCGCATGTGTAATACGGCAATAAATCTAAATATAGAGGTGGTGGAGTAATTGAAGGAGTATACTTATTCCCAGGCACGAGCGAAATTGTCGGATATTTTGGAGGAATCAAAACGCGAAGAAGTGGTTATTCGCCGGCGAAAAGGTGATAAGTTTATGATTGTGCCTAAATCTCCGGTACATCGTTCCCCGTTTGCAGTTGTCGGATTGAACAAAAACATTTCTCGCAAAGAAATATTAGCTGCAATTCGAGAATCCAGAGAACGGGTATGAATAAATTATCTCAGTAATTTCCCAAGCATGTAGTATCTGCTTTTTTAAAACCAGCGTTTAAACCAGTATTTTTCATAAAGCACCTTTTCTTGGTGTAATAAGCGGGATGGGCCTTTCATTGTTACTTTGGGGTGGGGAAGGGCAAAAAAGTTCCCTTCCGCGAAGGCGGCGGTTCCGTCGCCCAGCTCCAAGAAACAAGACCCCTGGCCGTCAAATGCCACTTGTTTGCCGTCTTCCTTAATAAGAGAAGCAACATTTTTTGCTACCACCTCGGCTTCATTATGAGCAAAAACGCCGGCTTTCGGCAGCATCAGCGGTTTATCGGGTTTGTATTTTCCCTCTAGGCTAACGGCGGCTACGTCACCAATGGCATAAATGTTTTCATATTTTGTTTTTAAAGTCTCCCGGTCAACCGGTACCCAACCGGCTGCATTTGTTAATGACGCCTCTTTTAAAAGATCGGGCACTTTATGAGGGGGGACAGTAATCAGCAAATCGGCTTTCTTGGTAGCGCCATTTTCAAAGATGACTTCTTTTACAGCTGGATTAATATTTTTAATAGTCATCTGGCGCTGATAATTTATGCCGTGTTCCTCAATTAAATCAACAACCGATTGCCCGACTTTTGGACCCGCGGCGCCCATTGGCCCCGGCTCAAAAGTATAAATGCTAATATTTGTCACCGCCGGTTGTAAAATCCTCAATAACGCCGATTGAAAATTCCCCACCTAGCAGACAGTAAAATTGGCTAAGTAACCTTAAAATCAACTAAGCGTATAAATTCGTTCATAGTCGAGATTTCCGTGTTGTCAATTAAATCAGCCGCTCTTAAAGCGTTAAAGGCTTTATCGTTTTTATATCACTTCTTTTTTAAGCAAACGACTGTTTTTTTCAATCTGTTCCAGTAGTACCTCTCTCATTAATTGGCAAGCTTTAAGGATTTTGGGATTGGCGATTTGATAATAGATATTTTGCCCACTTCTATTGGTAAGCACTATTCCCTTATCTCTTAAAACAGTCAGATGCTGCGATAATGTTGCCTGGCGTACGCCTATGGCTGCTTCCATCTCCGATACGGTTTTTTTACCTGAGCGCAATAGATCGATAATCATTAATCTGGTCGGGCTGGTAAAAGTTTTACAGATATTAGCGTGCATTTTATAAACAGTGGTATCTTTTTTCTTATTCATATATACGAATATAAATAATAATAATTAATTTGTCAACCGTTATGGGCACGAATTTATCGGTGAATATTTGACGGAAAAACAACATAGTGGTGTATTTTCAGTAAATGTAAGAAGAAGATAGAAGGAATGTGAGACTGTTTAATAATAACATTTATGTCTGTCACTCCTATATTTTTAAGTTTGTCATTCTCAGCTTGACTGGGAATCCAGGAAACACAGTGTATTGGAGCAAGCGCGCATAAAGTACTAAAAGGCACAGATGGCCGTGGCTCACCGATTGGGTCGGGGATGACAAACCATTTTTTAAGTACTAATTTTCAGCTTACAAAGTTTTCAAATAATCGACTAAATCATTTAAATCTTTATCCGACATCGACCATTTTGGCATCGGCGGTTCCAGCCGCTTGCCGTCGGCATCTATTCCTTTGGTGATAGCTCTTTTAATAAGTTTATCGGTGTAGGGGGGATTTTCTTCCTTGGTTAATTCTTTATAAGTGATATTAGGCGCCTTGAAAGAACCCATCATCATCTGCACGGTACCACCTTGGCCGTTTTCCCCGTGGCAACTGACACAGCTCATCATCAATGATGGCATCTCCATCGTACCGATTGTCGCCTTTATCGATTTTTTCGAACTGCTGACGGCTCTATAATAAATCCGTTGGCCGTTTGATGAAAACTTGCGCTTGCTCCAGCCATCCTTCATCATCTCTTGTCTGAAAAAATGCTGTTGCCGGGAGTTCATCGACCTAAAGTCCATCTTGTTCTCCATGCCTGTCCAGCGAGGCGTAAGATAACTGGTACCAAAGATGCCGATAATGCCGGCGATAATTAAGATTAAACCCAAATATAACGAATTATTCTTTTTCATTACGATAAACCCTTTTTCTTTTCTTCAAACTCTTCTTTATCTATCTCTCCGCGGGCATATCTCGTCTTTAAGATTTCTAAAGCCGGCGTCTCTTTTTTGGAAGTCTGGGTATTTTGAGAAGCGTTTTGATTATTATTGCTCTGGTCGATAATCCATTTGACTATAAAAATTATGCCTACGATTATTAAAATCCAAAAAATAAGTATAAAAAACATACCAATTAAGCCGCCGCCGCTCCAGCCGCCCATCATATTTTCACCCATCATATCTATCGATTCCTCCTGAAAGTAATAAATTAAATTTCTGTTTTTATCAACTAAGCTTAAAAATTAACCATGATTGAAATTATATCAATGCTGTGGATATTAACACAGGTATTGCCTGCTTTTAAACTTATAATACCCGTTTGATTAAATCAGTAATCATTACTTTCGCAGCGGAGATGAAAATTAGATATTTGGAGTATAAAGATAATTAGTAAGAAAAGCTTTATGAGTCGAAAAGGTTTTAGCTGTTGGGTGGTAAAACAGGGGGTGTTTTAGTTAAAACATTAACAGGCATTTGATCAAGCCTAACAAATTTATAACCTCGTTGTTTTAGTAGCTTTATTAAGTAGGGAAGGGCGGATAATTCCGCGAAGTGGCGGCCGCGTCCGTCGTGAGCTAAGATAATTGTCCCCGGTTCGACGTCGTCGGCTACTGCCCGGGCATCCGCTTGCGCGGATGGAAAACGGAGCTCATGCATCTCATCCGTCCAAAGAACAACTTGATAGCCACTGCTTGCAACGGCTCTGAATAGTTTGTCGCTTAAAGCCCCATAAGGGGGGCGGAAAAAGCGCGCCATTTTGATATGGTTATCTTTTAAAATTTCAGCCGTTAATTTCAGATTGGCTTTGATTTGCCGCTGGCTTTTTTTAATTAATAAAGCGTGATTCCAGGTGTGGTTGCCGATTAAGTGACCAGCTTGCTGTTCGTTTCGAGCTAATTGTGGAAAGCGTTCTACGTTTTTGCCGACAACGAAAAATGAAGCCTTCACATTTTCTTTTTTTAATATTGCCAGAATTTTGGGGGTATAACGAGGGTCGGGTCCGTCATCAAAGGTCAGTGCGACAACTTTTTTGTTGGTAATTTCTTTCCAGAGCACAGGTGGACGGGATGAAAATTTAGCCGGGAATATCTTTTCATCTGAGATCGCCCGCAAAACTTCCTTGGTTTGGACAACTTGTGAAGCATAGGTCAGACGACCGAATATAAAAATAGCGGCAATCGTAGCAACCAATACGCCGAAAATAAATCCTAGGATAAATTGTGGTTTTTTTATATTTACTATGTTCATCGGTTAGTTAAATGATTTCTGATAACAATAATATATTAAGAAGATAAAAGTCAAATTTAATACTTTCTCTGCCTGATATTATATACTTTAGCTTTTTAATAACTCTTTTTCAGTCTCCTCTTCTTTGGTTGTTATCGGTGTTATGACTTCATTACCGTCTATGTGGATTTTGGGCAACCATTGGAGCCAAGACGGCAGCCACCAGTTAGCCTTACCAAATAGTGTCATACTGGCCGGCACAAGTAGTAATCTGGCAATACTGGCATCAACGAAGATCGCTACCGCTAAACCAAAGCCGAACTCTTTGACAACACGCTGGTCGCCCAGGACGAAACTGCCGAAGACGGTTATCATAATAGCTGCGGCGGCGGTAATGACCCGGGCGGTGTTGCTAAGGCCGTAACTAATGGCTCGATTATTGTCCTTGATGCGGTCATACTCTTCTTTAATATTTGAGAGCAGAAAAACCTCATAGTCCATAGATAGACCGAAGAGAATAGCAAAGAGCATCATGGGCAGAAAACTTTCAATGGGTCCGGTGGACCCCAGGCCGAGAAGTCCCTTAAACCAACCGAATTGAAAGACCGCGACCACAACGCCGTAAGCGGCTCCGATAGAGAGCATATTAAGAATCACCGCTTTAAAGGGAATAAAGACAGAGCGAAATACCACCATAAGTAGGATGAAGCTTAGCGCCAGTACGGTGCCGATAAAGATCGGTAGCCTATCTGACAAAATTTGTGCGATATCGTCAAAAGTAGCAGTCAGGCCACCAATATAAATGCGAACCTTAGTACTCTTGGTAATTTTTGGCAGAGTTTTTTCACGCAGGCGGTGGATTAATTTTAGCGTTTTTTCATCTTGAGGCGATGTTTTCGGGATTACCTGTATGATTGCCGCGCTAAAATCACGGTTTGGCATGGCCGGGGTGACAAACGCGACATTGCGGTCACCTTGTATCGCTTGTTGTACTCGTTGCAATATAGCCATATCGCTGGGGCCATTGATACGGGCGGCCAGCAGCAGAGGACCGTTTGAGCCGGGTCCAAATCCTTCGCTTTCAAGGTCATACGCTCGGCGGGTGGTGTCGCTTTTTGGCCGGGCGCTGGCATCGGAAGACCCTAGGTTAATCGAGAAGACCGGCAGTGCTAAAGTAATAATCAGCAATAAACCGGCCAGCGTTGCCAGCCAGGCGTGTTTTTCCAGAAATAGGCCCCAACGATACCAAATTCCATCTTGTTCGTCTTCTGTCGTTTTGCCGATGCCCGGTATTTTAAACCGGTCAATATGCTTGCCGACAAATCCCAATGCCGCCGGAAGTAGGGTAATAGAGGCCAACATGGTTACGGCTACTACGGCGGCCGCACCGATACCGAGACCCTGGATGAAGTTAATATTGATTAATAACATACCCAGTAGTGAGACAACTACGGTGCTGCCGGCGAAAATGACGGCACGACCGGCGGTATTAATGGCAGTAACAACTGCCTGTTCGGGATTTAAATTTTTACGTAAACCCTGACGGTAACGGGTGACGATAAATAATGCGTAATCTATGCCTACACCGATGCCGATCATAGAGGCAAGTTGGGCGGTAAAATCAGGCATACTGATAACATGAGCCAACAGATTGACTATGGCCAGGCCGATACCGATACCAAAGAGCGCCGTTATAATCGGCAGCCCCATCGCCAGTACCGAGCCGAACGCTATCAATAGAATGATTACCGCGGCTATCATACCGATGCTTTCAGAACCCATCGCCGGTTGGGCTGTAAACAGGTCACCGCCGAGTTCAAACCGGATATTTTTGCTATTAGTATCAGCGACAATGCTCGTAATGGCGTTTATGGTTTTTTTATCTCCGGAGATAGCTTGGTGGCCCTGATTAAACTGAATAACAGCGCGGGCAATATGTCCTTTGGGGCTGACTTGTGCCGCTCCCTCTCGTATGTACGGGCTGATAACGTTGCTGACATGAGGTACGCGTTTGATTTTGCCGATGACTTCATTTACGCTGCGTTGAACGCGCGGGTCGCGCACATTCAGCTTCGATTTAAAGACGAGGTCACCGGTGGCTCCCGAGCGAGCCGGAAAACGTTTTTGCAGTAAATTTATAGCGGATTGTGAATCGGAATTCGGCAGTTTGAAATCGTTTGAAAAACCGTTGCCGGCACTTCTCGACCAAAATAAAATACCAATCAGCAATGCCAGCCAGATAAATAATACCAGCCAACGTTTACGAAATGAGAACCGGGCAATATGGCTTAACACATCATCCTCCTGTAAATTATTAACTCCTCTAATATATCAGACTGTGGATATATATTATATCTGATACAAACAGTTGTCAAGAGGATGAATCGTCTTTCACCATTATCGACATATGTCGGTTTAGCGTCAGTATTATACCACTTCTTAACCGTGGGAATAACCTTTGCTGCAATAGTTAACTGAGTTTATGCTATATATTGACGGTTTATCAACATGGCGGTATTGTCAATAAATCAGAGTATGGGTGTGTTAGTATTGCCAAGACAAATGTAAGCGCGCATAGCGTCTCGGCAATATAAAATACAAATGAAAGAGCGGGCATATGAGCCAAGATCTAAAGTCGATAATTAATGATTACAAAATAGATGGGGAGACGGTCTATAATAGCTGGTTCGTCAATAACGAAGAGCGCCTAAAGGCATTTCGTTCTATCCGTAGAGGTGTCCTCGAGGTAATAGAGGATATAAAAAGTGGGAACTTTGGGAATGATTTCAAAGGTTCCTCTTTAGAGTTTGTTTTAAGTTGTATTACAGAACAAAAACAAGTTTTTAAAGGGGCGGCGCATCCATTCTATTGGAAACCAAAATTACGAATACCTGACATCTACGAAAATGAGGTAAATAAGATCGTTTTCGGGCAGTTCTTAGAGAAATGCGTAAATGCTACAAAAGAAGAGCAGCTCATTAAAGAAATCATCTTATTGGATCAACATAGAATTAAAGGGCTGGGACCGGCTGTTGCCAGTATTCTTTATTTTTTGCATCCTACGATTATTCCTCCGTGTAACACGGCGATAGTCAATGGATTCAATACTCTTTTCAAAGATAATATCAAGCTTGGTTCATGGTCGGAATATCTGAGAATGAGAGAGGTTATAATAGATAAAAATAAATCATTAAGGTTGGAATTATCGAATGACTTAGGTGCTTTTGCCGGTCTTCTCTTTGACGTTGGTGAAAAGAAGCTTTTAATAAGCGACGCTTATCTCTCGGAAGCGGAATGGAATGG
>CAJVYJ010000083.1 GCA_913009475.1 uncultured Actinomycetes bacterium
GTGTGTATCTGTTTTTTTTTTTTTTTTGTGTATTTTTTGTTTTTCTTTTTTTTTTTTTTTCAAGCAGAAGACGGCATACGAGATATATCAGTGTGACTGGAGTTCAGACGTGTGCTCTTCCGATCTAAAGAAACCAAGCGCGGCCCGTTGGCTGATTCACTCCCCCCTCATCGAGCAAAATACTCGAAATTCTATAAACAAGGTGAGTTTTGCGGAACTTGCCATGATGTCACTAATCCAATAAACAAAGTTCCGATCGAGAGAACATACAGTGAGTGGCGCTACAGTTGGTTTGCTTCTCAAGGTGAAAACGGCACTTGCCAAGCTTGTCATATGCAACCCGCTTCCGGTTTTGCGGCCGAGCCCAAATTAGTTAATATTAGAGCGCCATACCGGGAACGCATCGCCACTCATGATCTGACTGGCGGCAGCAACTGGATCTATGATGCCTTACCGCTCCTCTGGGACAACTTGGATACCAATGCTTTACAGCTTGGTAAGTCCAGAGCGATGGCGACCCTTCAACGGGCCGCGAAGCTTACTGTCAGTTATGATAGGAAAAGCTACCTGGCCCTAACAGTTAGAGTTATCAACCAGACGGGACATAAGTTGCCGACCGGCTACCCGGCCGGGCGGCGGATGTGGCTCAATGTCTCAGGTTTTGACTCAAGCGGACAACTAATATTCGAGTCGGGAAAATACAATCCTAAAACAGCTGACTTAATAAGCGATAAACAGCTCAAAATCTATCAAGCCAAGCCCGGCATTAAAGGTAAGGGAGCAACTTTCCATTTTCTCTTAAATAACTACTTCGCTTTTGACAACCGCATTCCGCCGCGAGGATTTACCAATAAAGCTTTTAATAAAGCTGGCGCCGGCGTTGTTGGTTATAACTATCAGGACGGCCAATTTTGGGATGATACTATTTACAAACTGCCTTTAAAGACCAGTCGAGTACGCGTGGCTATTCTTTATCAAAGCTCTGAGAAAGCGTATATAGATTTTCTGCGCCGCCAAAATAAGAGCGACGACTGGGGTAAAAAACTTACCGACGTCTGGAAAAAAACCGGCCAAGGAGCGCCAGTGGAAATAGCCTCCGAGGAAATTAATATTCAATAATAGAATTTATGCTTAAATAAGAAGTTCACAAAAATATCTGGATTGGAAGGATAGTGGCTGAACACTTTCTAGCCGGCTTGGCCGGCATTATAATCGCCGGCATCGCTGCCCAATGGCTCGCCTGGCGTCTGCGTCTCCCTTCGATATTACTACTATTGATAGCGGGGTTCCTCCTTGGGCCCGTAACCAAAATAGTTAACCCGGACGAACTTTTCGGCAATCTCTTATTTCCGACGATTTCATTATCGGTAGCTTTAATTCTCTTTGAAGGCGGATTAAGCCTAAAATTAACCGAACTGCCGGAAATGGGTTGGGCGCTGCTTAAGTTGGTCAGTATCGGCGCTTTAACCACCTGGGCCATCTCCGCCGCCGCCGCCCATTATATCTTAGGGCTTGACCCTCTCTTCTCTATTCTATTAGGAGCTTTAGTCATGGTGACCGGACCAACAGTCACCGGACCCATGCTTCAGTATATTCGCCCGCAAACAAAACTTAATAATCTGCTCAAATGGGAAGGCATTATTATCGACCCCTTGGGAGCGATGTTCGCAGTACTTGCTTTTGAAGTACTATTAGCCGGTAATTTAGATAAGGTACCACTGGTAGCCGTGACGTCAATTATTAGAACCATCGCCTTTGGCGGGATAATCGGTGCCCTGACGGCAATCGTTTTAACCATAATGCTCCGGTATTATTGGATACCCGATTTTTTGCAAAATCCGCTGGCGTTAATGTCCGTGGTTCTGGCCTTTGTCTTAGCTAACTCAGCTCAGGCCGAATCCGGGCTGCTGGCGGTAACCGTAATGGGTATAACTTTAGTAAATCAAAAAAGTGTTTCCATTAAACACATAATAGAATTCAAGGAAAATCTCAGAGTCTTACTGATCTCAGGATTATTTATTATCTTAGCGGCCCGTCTCAAATTAAGCGACCTTAACTATTTCTCTATCCACACCCTTATCTTTCTTGCCACGCTTATTATTGTAGCTCGACCGGTCGCTGTCTTTATATCGACTATCGGCAACAAATATAAATGGCAAGAAAGACTCTTTGTCGCTTGGCTGGCTCCTAAGGGCATCGTCGCGGCCGCCGTTTCTTCAGTTTTGGCCATCAGCCTCATTGAAACCGGACATCCTCAAGCCAAATTATTAGTACCGCTTACATTTATAACTATTATCGGCACAGTTGTTGTTTACAGTCTGACTTCAGCAACGCTGGCCCATCGTTTGCATGTAGCGCAACCAAATCCCCAAGGCGTACTTTTCATCGGCGCCCACTTCTGGGCGCGCACCATCGCGAAAACGCTTCAAGACGAAGGCTACCAAGTCCGTTTAGTAGATAGAAATCGAGGAAATATCAAGGCCGCCAGAATAGCGGGCTTACCTGTTTACTATGGTAATATTCTCGCTCATCAGGCCTTAATATCAATTAATCTGGACGGCATCGGACACTTATTGGCCCTGACCGCCAACAATGAAGTCAATTCTCTGGCAGCTCTTCACTTCGGTGATATTTTAGGACGTTCAGAGGTTTATCAGTTGCCTCTCGCACCGCAGCAAAATAAAGATAGCGAGACTGTTTCCCGAGACCTAAGAGGTAGACTGCTCTTTAACAAACAAGCCGGCTATGCCTATTTGGCTAAAAGATTCACTACCGGAGCAATTATTAAAGTCAGCCGCATGACCAATGAATTTAACTATAAAGATTTTTTAAAACTTTATGGAAGTTCAGCGCTGCCGCTGTTTTTAATCAATGAAGCCGGCGGCGACCTCACCATATTTACAGCCGATGATACGATTATACCGACAACAGGCCAAAAGCTTATCAGTCTGGTCGACCCGATAAAAAAAGAAACGAAAGATACGCAGCATAAGAATGCTAAAAAAGATGATGAGACTGATGCTTGATAATAAAAATTCTATATTATTTAAGCGTGGTGAAAGGTTTATTTATTCTCCGAAACGCTTTTCTTCGAGAATAAATAAACCTTTCTTTGTGGGATAATAGTTGTTCAACAGTCTCATGAAATTAAGTGAAATTGTTACATTGCACTTAATTTAATAATTAATTAAAATATTGTTAGCTGGCTAACAGAAAAAGTTTAGCTTATTAATAATTATGAAAGCATTGATTTAGGAGGTGAATAAGATGGCGGATGATAAACTATGTGGATGCGGTTCCGGAAAAAAGGCGAGTGAGTGTTGCGCTCCCTGTGCTTGCGGTTCAGGCAAAGCGGCCAAGGACTGTTGCAGCGCCTAAATAACCTTTTTCAATCTATCGAATTGAATTAAGACAACGTCTGCTAAACAATAGCTTTGCGGCGTTGTCTTTTTCGGTTGACCATCAATTGCTTATATATTTAACTTTTTTACCTCGGAATTTATCTTTAGCTTTTTTGTAATGCTTCCACAGCTTAATAATATCGTAAATACAAATTATTAAACTGAATTAACCGGGGCTGGTGAACTTTATTTTTTAAAACCTTGGTTATCTCAAATAGCTGCTACCATCAAAAAAATAATTTGACAAATAATTTAAGCAGGTATACATTAAAATTATCTACCAAGCATTGATTCCACCTAGATTATTTGTTTGGGAACCAGTAAGTCTTTGGAAGTTAGGAGGTGAGAAAAATGAAAAAGCTAATCTTATTAGTCCTAGCTATTGTTTTAGTGTTGAGTTTAAGTTCCTTGGCTTATGCTGATGGCCCCGGCGGGGCAAACGACCCAGAACTCCCCGGTTGGAGCAATCCTACCTGCCAAGTATGCCACGGCGCAGTCGAGGATAACTTTGACGCCACAGCAGAAACTACCAGCACAGCGCCGATAACACGTACATTGCGTAATATCATTAAATTTAGAAACCTGTACGCGTTAAAAGTAATGAAGGTTGAGCAGGGAGATTTTTCAGGCACTGTCTCCACAACACCAACTCTTGATTTGGGTAGCTTAAGTCCTGCCGATACCACTGTTGGTACAGCTACCACAGGACATTTCTGGACGCGAGTCTATAGCAATGCTCCTTACCATGAGACATACAATTGGTCGGACTTCAATGTAGATGGCGTACCAACATCAGGAACAGCAAATCGTATGACGCTTGCCGTTACGGACAACAATATTCAGACTAGTGTTCCCAACGGAGGACAACATCCTACGACAGGCAACCACCAGCCGACAAGTCCGTCGAACTGGGAGAAAGTCGATCTAAGCGTGCAGCTTCTGTGGTCCGATCCCGTGGGCTTATGGGAAAGCACATTGGATATCGTTGTAACACAGGTTTAATGAGCCGAGACCAGACCAGATTCACCGGTCTGGTCCCTTTTTTTTTAGATTCGACTACATCATAAAGAAACTTTAACTATATGTTTACTTTACTAACAAAAATAATAAAACATAACATTATTTTTACTGTTTTTTTCTATATGGCAAGCGCTGTGTTATTTACTTACTATGCCTATGCCGTACCGATGTCTTTTCCTGACTCTACGCAATCGGTACAGATAAACATTGAATCAAGCGAAACGCGACAAGATAGAGAACATAAAAGTACAATCAGAATTATAATACGCGGACATAAAGAGCTTGATTTTGGCACCGTATACCCGGAAAAACCGGTAACTGCCAGGTTTTACATTGGAGTGCAAAGTATGGTACCCTACCGAGAAGTATTTAATTGGAGCAACTTTAGCTCAAAAACTAAAACAATTTCTGAAAAACGGCTAAAGATATTTGTGGGCGAAGGTAAAATATCTTCAGAAATATTTAACAGTGGTACCCACCCGCCATCGACAAGCGGCCCTCATTCGCCCAGTACTAAGATAAATTGGGAAAGAGTCGATCTCTTGCTTAAATTATTGTGGTCTGATCCTATAGGTAAATATAAAGGTTGTTTGACTATTGAAGCGTTTGCTGTTTAATAGGATATTTTTACTACGGCAATCAAGAAGATATATTGTTGCTATTGCCGTCTGGTTTGTTTTACTTACAATAAGTTCGCCGGGTTTAGCAGCAAAAACCCCTGCCGTGGTCTCACCGTCGGAAGCACTTTCTGAAAGCATGATCGTTACTCCAACTAAAGTTGAGGAGATAATTCGCCCCGGTCAAGAAAGTTCGGTTTCCGTCGAGATTACTAATGATAGCTCGCAAGAACTCAAGATAACCTTTTCAGCTTGGGATTTTGCCAGAGATAATAAGGGAGGGATATATCGCATATCTGAAAAAGATGCTTCAAGGTTTAGGGGGGCCGCTAAGTGGTTGAGCTATCCGGCAAGGCCCATAACGCTTAAGGCTAGAGAAAAGAGAAAGGTTAATATTAATATCAAAGCTCCTACGGATTCAAGCCCCGGTTCTCATGCAACCTATCTTCGGGTTCTAGGAACGCCGCCCAAAGACAGTAGCGGAAATATCACGGTTCGATATGCTATAAACGCGTTATTTTTACCGATAGTACTGGAAAAAACTCACGGACGGATACCTACCCTCAAAACAACTATTCGCTTAAAGAAATTTTCATCTAATGGGTATTTTCACACTATACTACCGTTTAATCTAACCGCAATGGTTCGTAATGAAGGAAATATTCACCAAAATTTTGACGGTAAAATAGAAGTATGGCAGGGCAAAGTTAAATTGTCGAGCATGCCGCTTAAGCAAACCCTGCTGCCCGAACAGAACGCCTCAATGGTCGCTCCCGTCAAGGAGATTCCTTATTTTGGCAAATTTAGAGCCAAGTTTATCGGTGTCGCCTTTTTGGCAAAGAGTTATAAAAAACAAGCGATTACTGGTCAAATAACTTTTTGGTACGTACCCCGCACTTTGCTTTACTCGGTTGCCGGAGTAATATTTTTTATTATCTCTCTAGGTATATGGTTACTGAGAAAATTTCTGCGAGCAAGACGGGCACAGAAAAAAGATATTCCAAAACCGGATCAAGATTTATAAAATATCTGACAAACATCATTGCTACCGTTGGAAATAATGCACCGCCAGAATTGCCGCAGCTAAGCACCTACGTGTTTATAAAAACCTCTATAAGCCCAACACCTTCCGACTCAGTTGGATTAACATCCACTTTAGGTTAAATATGATAGCGCGACACGCTTACTTTACCGCACATCCAACCAATCCACATTTACCGCATAGTCTAAATGCAGAGGATTACCCATTTAGTCAGCAAAAAAGAATGCCATTGAGAATTATAACTGATCGGTCGATTATAGATAAGTACGACGCTATCAATAAATATAAAATACCAAACAATCGTTAACTTATTGAATATAGCGTTTATATCTTTATAATAAACAAAGTCAATTATTTACTTAAGCCAAAGAGATAGGGTCATCATTGCTCGAACAAACAAAAATTAAAATTTTAAAAGTATTAAACATTCTGGCTTATCCGCTGGCCGGCGCCGCTCTGCTGGCACTGACCATCTACCTTTACCCGTCATATTTAACGCACGCCTGGCCCAGTGGCTTTGATACCTTCGGCCATTTGGGGCCGATTGAATTCTATACCCAAATGTTAGCTAAACATCATACTTTTGTCGATTGGTTCGACCAGTAGTATACCGGATACCAGCCCTTACTTAACTACCCACAACTGGTCTATGTCGTGCCGGTAATCCTCCGTCTTTTAGGTATGAGTTTAAACCATGTCGCCAGATATAGCGTATTGGCCGCTATCTGGCTCTCGGCCTTTTCCGGTTATTTATTGGGAATAGCTATTTTACTGCCTAATAAAAATATCAAGTCAAAACTTATAGCGCTGGTACCGGCAATCATCTATATGAACACACCCGGCATTCTATCGTTGCAGCTGATAAAAGGTGAGTTCTCTGATTTCGGAGCGGCGGCACTCGCGCCCCTGCCGGCCATCGCTTTTGTGCTCTGGCTACGAACCCGAAAAACAAAGTACTTGGCTCTTTTTGCGATAGCTATTAGCATAGTCTTTTTTGTCCACGGACATATAGCAACGCCATTGGCACTGGCTTTTTTTATCGGCGCTTGGCTTTTCGACTTTGTAGGTAAACATCAAAAAAGAAATAAAGGTCAGCCGGAGAAGTTAAAACCGCCATATGGCGGTTGGCGGGGTATCTTTATTGCTTTATTGATATTTGTCGGTCTGACCGCCATCTGGTGGCTGCCATATTTTATAGAGACACCGCTGATCGGCAGTCCGCAAATACGGGCTGCAATCAACACACCTGACTTGCTTATTCATCTTGTCACCAGAGGAGCTAAAGGTACTACTCAAGTCCGTTATCTGGGTATGGTCGCTTTACTAATAGCCGTGCTGGGACTGGCAGATCGGAAGAGCACACGTCTGAACTCCAGTCACACTGATATATCTCGTATGCCGTCTTCTGCTTGAAAAAAAAAAAAATATAATTATTCTCATTTCTTTCTTCTTTTTCTCAAGTTCGTCTCCGTTCTCCTCTCTCCTTCTTTTCTCCTTCATTTTCTCTTCCTTTCTCCCTT
>CAJVYJ010000084.1 GCA_913009475.1 uncultured Actinomycetes bacterium
TACTTTGTATGCAAGCAAAATAACTCCTCTGGCGTGCGCTACTGTGATTGCTGTTTTTGTGTTTTTTTTTTTTCAAGCAGAAGACGGCATACGAGATATATCAGTGTGACTGGAGTTCAGACGTGTGCTCTTCCGATCTAAAGAGAAACGTTTTGGCGATGCTTATGATCTGCAACCGGCAACAAATAAAGCAAAACAGACAAAAGAGCAGTTTGAAGCGGTAAGAAAAGGTTTTCCTATTTCCGACTTTAAGATATTACCAGTTACTGAAGAGAGTAACAGACAAACAGTAACGGTAGATTACGAGCTGGATAAGTACGGCACCTGGGAAAGCAGTTGGACTTTTACTAAACAAGGCGGGAGATGGGTGGCCGAAGGTTACCAAGTGAGACAAAAACAGTAAATTATGGATTAAATAAAATTAAGAAAATTAAAGCTCTTCTGTCTCAGAAGAGCTTTAATTTTTGATATACTTACTTTTATGTATTCAGTCTTTGTCAGTATTGGAAAAACATTATATGAATTTACGCTTAATTTTGGAGTAATTGGTCTGGGTGTCGGCACATTTTTTGAGAGTCTGGGTATTCCCACAGCGGCGGCCGTGCTTGAGTTAGCGGCCGGTACACTGATCCTAGAAGGGCGAACGTCTTTTCTTATGGCTTTAATAATCTCTGATCTTGGCCTGACCTTGGGGTCGATTGTGAGCTATTACATTGGCTATGCCGGCTCACAAACAGTCAGCCGTTGGCGGCCTCGGGCGGTTGACGAGGTTCGTCATTCCAAAGCTAAAGCGATGCTGATGAAGTATGGTGAAATATCCATTCTTTTCGCTCAACTTTTCGGGCCGGCTCGTACTTGGATATCTTTGCCGGCCGGCGCTATGAAGCTTGATATTAAGCGATTTACTGTTTATACGGCGATTGGCGGAGCCATCTACTGTTCAATAGCTATTGGCATAAGTTTCTTTTTTACTAACATGATCAAAGGCAAGCTGCAATTGATTTTACGTTATATATCGATTAGAAGTCTTATCGCGTTATTATTAGGGATATTAATTATAATCGTGGTCTGGATATATCTTAGAGTCCATAATTCAAATAATTCCGGCGCCTAGGCTCGCTCTGCTCGCTAGTTGTAAAGTGTAAATTGTTAATATCAAATTGTAAAATTAATGATATCGCAATCTCCCACGACCCCTCTTTAGCAAAGAGGGGAAATAACAATTCCAAATTGAAAATAGTTAAACGTGTAGCCGCAAAGCTTGCTCTGCCTGAGAAACGTTTATTTTTTCTCTCGAAAAGACGCTGTCATTTTCCCGTGTTCCTACGTTTGTCATTCTCAGCTTGACTGGGAATCCAGGTAAAGAGGTGCGTTGGAACGAGAACAAATAAAAGCGTTAAAAAGCACGGCTGGTCTTGGATCCCCGATCAGGTCGAGGATGACAAGCGTAAAGTGGATCGGAAAATGTGTAGCGCGCCAGTTCATCCGGCGCTTTATGCTTCCCGGTGCCCTATGTGGTTTAACTCCTGGCTGTAAAAAGAGAAGAGCATGCCCAAGCCGATTAATAAAGTGGCGACCCAAAAAACCGTTAGATGATCGGGGTTGTCAGCTAAAAGCAAGAAGTCGAAAAAAAAGATCACTAGTCCTAAATGCAATAAAGCCGACCCTAATTGCAGGAAGAACCCTGTTCGCTCAAAGCTCAATCTTTTGCTGCCAACGAACGTCAAAGCTATAACTACCAATTGAATAAGAGCGGCAGCGATAAAGAGAAAACCAATGCCGGTTTTAGCGTCAATGGTGATGGCGATTAAAAAAGTAATTCCCAGAAGTAAGCCGTTAACCTTCAATAAATCAGCATCTTTAAAAAGGCGTTTAGGTATGCATATTCCCAGAACGACAATTAAGGCGACGGCAAATGGCAAGACCGCGACATTCATCTTATCCAAGTAAGTTTGGTAAAGGGGCGTGCCGGTCCAATTTGGCGCCTGTGTGGAACTGTAAACTGTTCCAACAAAGAACGATATGCCGATAGCGGTCAGTATAATTACTGTTGCCAAGATTAAGAAAAAGTTAAGATTTTTCATTATCCTCCCACCGAATGGATGCCCGGGAGCACGTAAGTGCTTAAATACGTAGCGATTACCGAGGTAAACGCCAGTATTCCAATAATACCCGTTGTTTTCCACATGCCCTTGCGATGCAGGTAGAGCCGGGAATGAAAATAAGCGGTATAGAGCACCCACATCATTAAAGTCACATTAATTTTTGGCGAATACCACCAGGGCTGCCCCTTCCAAGCTTCGGCCGCCCAAGGATAACCGAGGAGCAGGCCGACGGTAAGAACAATATAACCGAGCTTAGCCCAATTGTAGGCTAATCTGTCAAGGTCATGATCATGACTATTGAGCATAAAGATTATCGCGAAAAAAGAGATGACAAAAGTCGAGTAAGCCAGAAATAGCAGCGGCGGATGAATCCACATATATACGGAGTTATAAAATCCTTGCATTCGGCCCATGGCCATGCTAAAAAGCTGATATTTACCATTAGCGTCAACTGCATTTATCGTTTGGCTGTATTCAATGATAGTTTTATTAAATCCGGGCAACGGTGAGATAAAAGGGTTGGAGGTAAAGGTTGTGAGAATTATAAACAGTGTTAACCCTATATTAACAGCGGCTTTAAAGTACAGGTCACGGTCACGGATTACCAGTAGCCAGAGAGACAACAATAAGGTCCAGAAGTAAAGTTTTTCATCCTCTACCCATACGGGGATAGCATATCTGCCGGCTAATACTCCGCTGATTGGGTTGTAGAGCGGCAGGTCAAGATAGATTCGGTAGTGAAACCAGACCAGCAATAAAAAACCCGACAACAGCGCGGTAAAGATGGCCAGATTTAGATGGCGTGAGTAGCGTCGCAACGGTTGATAGAGGCTAAAGACTACTAGTACCAGAGATAGTATCATGGTGAAATATAACAAGGGTTGGCCCAGGTTTATTACCATGGTTCTGGCCATAAAATAACTATTTAAATTCAAATTAATTCCTATGAAAGCAGGTTTTAGAATTAGCGTAATGTGTATTATAGCGAAGAAATAATATTTTTTAAAGTCGATAAATATAAAAATCAAATATCAGCCGGCGGCTCTGTACCTTTTTTCAACCGGTTCTGTTATTTGGAAGCCGGTTTTGTTAACCATTTCTATAAATTTATCAACTACAAAAGGGTCAAACATACTTTTCCGGCACCTTTTAAGTTCACTTAGAGCTTTCTTCCGGGTCAGACGTTGGCGGTAATGTTGGTCATGGAGCATTGAATCCCAGGCGTCAACAACTGCGAGAATACGGGCCGTAAGGGGAATGTTCGCTCCCTTTAAATGATCAGGGTAACCGGTACCGTCAAAGTGTTCATGATGGTGGCGTACGATTTCCAATATTGGCCAGGGCCATTGTACTTTACTTAGAATTTTGTAGGCGATTACCGGATGTTCTTTAATAACCTCCCAGTCACTCTTGCCCAGGTTTTTTTTCTGAATTACCTTCCAAGGAATGATGATTTTGCCGATGTCATGAAGATAAGCGGCAATCTCCAAGGCTTTGATTTGCGTCGGCGGCAGTTCCAGCCATTCGCCGAATCTTTTAGCCATTACCGGCACTCTGTCTAAATGAGAATAAGTAAAACTTGGGTCGGTCACCTCAATAATGGCCGCCATGGCTTTTATAATTTGAAAATATAATTTTTCTTCTTCCTCGATCTGTTCTTCAAGTTTGCGTACGACTACTTGACTGTATTGATTAAGGTATTCCTCTTCCGACTTGAATAATGATCTTTTTGGCCATAACAGTCCCGCTGATTTTTCGTTTAAGACTTTTTCAATTTGAGCCAACAACTCTTTTGGGTTCTGCGGCTTGATGATGAATCTGGAAGCGCCTAATTTAAGCGCCAGGTCTTTGTCTTTATCGCTGATGTAGTGGGCGGAATAAAATACAAAAGGAATCATAGTTAGATTATCGTCTTTTTTAAGTTCTCGCAGCAGTCTAAAACCATCCATGACCGGCATTAAAATGTCGGATATAACCAAGCTTATCTTTGAGGTTCTAAGAATCCGCAGAGCCTCAACTCCGTTTTTTGCTTCTATGGGTTTGTACCCATGGAAAGATAATATTTTTTTAAGTAATAGCCTATCATTTTTGCGGTCATCAACGATTAGTATATTCATACTCAGGCTACCTTGATAATGTTATTAATCTCGTCCGTTAAGGTCAGAGGGTTAAATGGTTTTTCAAAATAGCCGTTGCATCCGGCTTTCATGATTGCCTCCCGGTCACCGGCCATCGCCAGCGAGGTGATGGCGATGATGGGAGTTTTCTTAAGATTTTTCTCTTTTCTAATTTTTTTAGTGGCTTCGACTCCGCTGAAGTCAGGCAGTAATATATCCATAATAATCAGGTCCGGTTGCTCTTTTATCGCTGCGTTAACGCCCTCACTACCACTTGTAGCTTCAATAATCGTATCTCCGTGTCGACGGAAGACAACATTAAGCAGCTTTAGGTTATAAAGGTTATCTTCAATTATCAGTACTTTCATTAGGTACTCTTTTTTAGTCAAATTTCTTGGCCAGTTCGTACAGCTTTTTGTCAACCGGTTTAACTTGCAAGGCATTGTCAAGTGACACAAATATTACCTTATTCCCCTGAATACAGACCATGTAGTCCCATTTTTTTTGATTGACGAGCTCAATAGCGCCAAACCCCAAACGGGTGGCAATCAGCCGGTCGAAGGCCGTCGGGTTGCCGCCGCGCTGCAAATGGCCAAGAATGGTAAAACGTGTTTCCATACCAGTATTTTTGGCCAGCTCTTCACTTAAATACTCAGCGATACCACCCAGCATCGCGTGGCCGAACATGTCAGTTTTTTTAGTTCTGACTACTTGCTCTCCGCCGCTAAGCGTAGCTCCTTCCGCGACTACAACGATGGCAAATCTCTTACCCTTTGTTTGCATGGCCTTAAGCCGAGCGCTAACATCCTTGATATCAATCGGCTCCTCAGGGATGAGAATAATATCCGCGCCGCCGGCTATACCGGATTCCAAAGCGATATGGCCGGCATCCCGGCCCATTACTTCTACAACTATAATGCGATGGTGAGATTCCGCTGTTGTATGGATTCTTTCGATTGCCTCGGTAGCGGTAGCCATAGCGGTATCGAAGCCAATGGCGTAGTCGGTGCCGGCAATATCATTATCTATAGTCTGTGGTACTCCGATCGCCGGTATCGGTTGCGGCAATTTATTAAGTTTATGGGCGACACCGATAGTATCATCGCCGCCAATAGCGACAATAGCTTCAAGGTCGTTGGCTTTAACTGTAGAGACGACCTTATCAACGCCGCCGCTTATTTTAAAAGGGTTGGTGCGTGAAGTGCCGAGTATCGTTCCTCCCCGGTAGAGAATATTGGTAATATCCTCTTCTTTCAGTGGGGAAAGTCTGTTTTCGACTAAGCCCGCCCAGCCGTCATGGATACCGAGAACATTATGGCCGTCTTTTTCCGCGCGTTTTACAATAGCTCTAATGGCCGTGTTTATGGCCGAAGAATCGCCGCCGCCCGTTAGTACTCCAATCTTCAATTTTTTCTCCTTTGTGTCTGTGTTACATCTGTTATTTACCACTTCATAAGTCTATCTAAGCATAGCATTATAAGCAACAGGGCGCATCTTCGGGGGTCAGGTCTTGCATTTTCGCATTTTATACCTGCCGCCCTGATGCATTTATCTACTATCCACCCTCTGGTCTCTATACTTTCATTCATGAGCGCGCAAGCTCTACCGCTACACATTTTCTCCTTATGCCCCGGCGCTTGTAATTCTCAGCTTGACTGGGAATCCATGGCCTACTCTCGCCTCTATAATCATCCAAAGACACATAAGTTCATAGCTAATAATAGCGGGCCATGATAAAATCGATAACTATGGAGTTCAAAAGTGATTTTCAGAATATCAAAGCGCTATTCTTTGATGTCGGTAAAACATTGCTAAGACCGCATCCCTCAGTTGAAGAAGTCTGTTCTGAAGTTTTAGCAGGATATGGCTATAATATCAGCTCTGATGAGTTAATACCGGCGCTGATGAAAGCGGACAAAGCTTATGAAGAACAATACTGGAAAGATGACCGCTTTTGGCTGAAAGAAGTAGATGCGGCAAAATTTTGGGCCGGACTTTATAAACTCATGCTAAAAGAAGTCGGTATCGACGGCGAAGCTAAAACTATCGCGGAAAATCTTTATAACACATTCGGTAAAGCCAGTCGCTGGCGTCCGTTTGACGATGTCGTCCCGGCTTTTGAAATCATGGTCGCAAAAGGTTATCGACTGGGACTGATCTCAAATTGGGACAGTCGTCTGTCTTCTTTAATGGTGGAGACAGGATTGTCCAAATATTTGGATTTTGTGATTTCATCGGCCAGTGTCGGTTTTTTAAAACCACAGCCGCGTATCTTCGAGCTGGCGTTGGAACGTGCCGGCGTCGAAGCGGCACAAGCTTTACACGTTGGCGACCATTATTATGCTGATGTCATGGGAGCGAGAAGTGTGGATATTTTACCGGTCCTCATCGATAGGCAAAGACAGACAAAAACAGCGGATTGTTTATTAATAAATGATTTGTTGGAATTGGTTGAGTATTTGTAATTAATTATTCTCGGGTTCCGGTTTTTTAGTCTCTTTCTTTTTAATCTTTTTCTTTATTTTCTTCTTATTTTCCGGCGCCGGCTGCTGTTTTAACTTGAGCAGCGTTACCAACGCTTGGCGTAACCCCTCTACGATCTTTTCCTTAGGAGCTATTTTTAGTAATTCCTCAATTGGAAACGGGTCTTTAGCGCTGATATGATGGCGGTATAATTCGCCTTGAACAGTGAGATTAAAATCTTCTATGATTTTGCCAAAGGAAATCGTAAAAAAATAGGCTGGTGTAGGTTTGAAGTTTTTAACAGGCATATTAATGGTCATGCCGGATTTTTTTTGTTGCCGGTAACGGTCACGGCGTAATTTTCCTATATCTGAACTAGGCGCTAACTTTTCTTGGCTGCAAGCAGTTAGAAAATCTTGGAATATTTGCTTTATCTGGGCGACATCAAAAGAAATCTGACTATTTTTTTTAATCGCCGTCTCTTGCTCTAATATAAGAGATTTCTTGGCTTGATTAAGTAGATTATCTTCCATGACTTTTGCTTCCAAAATTTCCGGGGAATTTTTCTCCAGCCACGGCTTAATCTCGTCCAGCGTATTAGGCAGTTTATAATATTTTGTTAAATTAGTACCGCAACCGCACCATACAGCATAAGGGCTGGTTACCG
>CAJVYJ010000085.1 GCA_913009475.1 uncultured Actinomycetes bacterium
TTGTTTTTTTTTTCAAGCAGAAGACGGCATACGAGATATATCAGTGTGACTGGAGTTCAGACGTGTGCTCTTCCGATCTCCAAAATAAACCAAAACCCAAAAGCATCCTTACTCCCCAATAAACGCTAACTAGCTTATTAGCCGCCCAAAATACAGACAAAAAACTAAAAAATACGAGCGCCAGGCTGCCATAAAAAAATAATTTATTATTTATTTTCCCTGTTTTAAATAATAAGAATACCAATAAAATAATTAATATTATGTCAAAGCCATACAGGCTAATCCTGCCATATTCAAAATATGAATCTTTAATAATCCATCTTGTTTGCCAGGGAAGTAAAAAAACAAACAAATAGAATAAATACTCCAGCTTATTGTTTTTCAAATTGTCTATTAATTTCATCTCTTTTATCATTTAAATGCAATTTCAGCATCTGGTCATTTATTATAACTTTCTTATCCCCCTTGTTCATAGCCGCTTTTAATTTCGGCGC
This sequence comes from uncultured Actinomycetes bacterium, assembly GCA_913009475.1. Lineage (GTDB taxonomy): Bacteria > Actinomycetota > Aquicultoria > CAJVYJ01 > CAJVYJ01 > CAJVYJ01. The sequence goes on from CAJVYJ010000085.1 coordinate 495, forward strand.
CATTTTCTTTAATTGAATATTTTTATAAAATCTCTCCGGCAAACCAAAATTAATTAATTTTTTTCTGGACTTAATTAAAAATCTCGGCTGGTCATATTTAAAATTCGGCAAATATTTATTAAGCCATTTATTTTGCTCAATAAATTTTTGCCACATCCCGTTTTCACTGTAAATCGGCAAATATTGAGAAACTAAATAAATTAAATGAATATCAAACCGGCTAATTTTGGTATTTTCTAAATTCAAATTATCCTCAGACACATAATAGCTTAAACAAATTTTATTTTTTATGTTTCTCTTACTCGGTCTTTGCCCCAAAATCATCATCAGCACCACTGTCCAAAACCTGACCGTCCAAATTCTATTTTTTTCCGACACAATGAATAAATCTATATCAGCCCCTTCGTCCGCGTTTAGGTAAGCCAAATTGCTAACTATGGCAATCATTTTTACTCCCGACACCAGGCCCAAAATCTGAGCTATCTTCTGCGCCTTTCTAATTTTTTTCAAACTAATTATTTCTCTTTTTTTCCTTATTTTAATTATATCACCTCGGCCAGGTAAAAAATAGTAGCCGACCCGCTCTTCCGCTCTTTCTAAATCCGTCCCGGCTTGCCCAAACTGCCACTTAATCAATTCCTCTTTAGTCAATGGGTAATCAAACAAATCAAAATATTTTAAAACTAACATAATATCTTTTTTAAATACTGGCCGGTAAAACTTTTTTTAGATTTGGCCACTTCCCGGGGTGTGCCAGCCGCCACTATTTGGCCGCCCCTGTCTCCCCCCTCGGGACCAAGGTCAATAATATAATCAGCTACCTTAATCACGTCTAAATTATGCTCAATCACCAGGACGGTATTGCCCTTATCCACTAATTTATTAAGCACATTTAATAGTTTGCTCACATCATCAAAATGCAGGCCAATAGTCGGCTCGTCTAAAATATACAAAGTTTTGCCAGTAGCGCGGCGCGAAAGTTCGGTAGCCAGCTTAACCCGCTGAGCTTCCCCGCCAGACAATGTCGGCGCCGGTTGGCCAAGATGGATATAGCCCAAACTGACATCATTCAATATTTTTAACTTATCTTTAATCTGCGGCCGGTCTTGAAAAAAATTCAAAGCTTCCTCCACGGTCATATCTAATACATCAGCAATATTTTTACCCTGCCAATAAATATCCAAAGCTTCTAAATTATATCTCCTGCCCTTGCATTCCTCGCACTCCACATGCATATCAGGCAAAAAATGCATCTCAATTTTAATTTCCCCGTCGCCCTGGCAAGCTTCACAGCGTCCGCCCTTGACATTAAAGCTGAACCGCCCGGCTTTATATCCGCGGACTTTGGCCTCTTTAACCTCAGTAAAGACTTTGCGTATCTCGGTAAAAACACCGCTATAAGTGGCCGGATTAGAACGGGGAGTGCGCCCGATGGGTGATTGGTCTATCTCTATAACCTTATCAAGATGTTTAATGCCCTCAAGCCCGCTATGTTTACCGGGCCTTTCCTTGGAACGGTAGAATTTCTCCGCCAACGCCTTGGAAAGAATATCACTTATCAAAGTACTCTTGCCGGAACCGGAGAGGCCGGTAATAGCAACAAAGACGCCTAGTGGAATTGTAACATCAATGTCTTTTAAATTATGTTCGCAAGCTCCCCTGATAATTAAACGCTTGCCGTTACCGCTCCGCCTCGATTCAGGCAGAGAGATATAACGCCGCCCGCTTAGATAATCCCCGGTTATGGAATTAGGCGCTGCCGAGAGATCATCAACTGAACCAAGAGCAACCACCCGACCGCCCATTTCACCCGCCTGAGGCCCGATATCCACAATAAAATCAGCTTGGCGAATAGTCTCTTCATCATGCTCGACTACAATCAACGTGTTGCCGAGATTTTTCAGATGTTTTAAGGTCTTGATTAATCTTTTATTGTCTCGCTGATGCAGACCTATCGAGGGTTCGTCCAGAACATAGAGAACTCCCATCAAGCCGGAACCTATCTGGGTCGCCAGACGTATGCGCTGAGCCTCACCACCGGACAAACTGGCCGCGGCCCGGTCAAGAGTGAGATAATCCAAGCCGACTTCGACCAAGAACTTTAACCGCTCTCTTATCTCTTTAAGAACACGCCGCCCGATAGTTAACTGGCGATGAGTCAGTTTTCCGGAAAGGTCACGGATAAAATCAAATTCCTTATTTATCGACAACGCGGTTAATTCACTTATATTTAAGCCGCCGATGGTGACCGCTAAGCTTTCCGGCCGCAAACGGGCGCCCAAACATTTAGGGCATTCTATCTTACGCATATATCCCTCGATTTTGGCGCGTGAATAATCTGATTCCGTTTCCCGATGACGCCGGGTCAAATTGGGAATAACACCTTCATAGACTAGGTGATGCAACCGCCGCCGGCCTTTCATATTGGTCCATGAGATCGCGACCTCTGTGCTCGGCTCCCCATACAATATCAATGTCCGATCAGCCTCAGTTAATTCTTTGAATGGTTTCCAGACATCCAAGCCAACCGTCTCCGCCAATGCCTCCAAGAGACGCCGATAATAATTCATCTTAAAACCTTTCCAGGGCGCAACAGCACCTTCGGCTAAACTAAGCCTGGGGTCAGGCACAACCAGATCAGGATCTATCTCCTGTTTAACGCCTAAACCGCTGCAATGGGCGCAGGCCCCATAAGGACTATTGAAGGAGAACATGCGCGGCTGTAACTCCGAGTAAGAGATACCGCATTTCAAACAAGCGAACTTTTCAGAAAATGTTTTGGTGGATGCAACTTTATCGCCGGCCATTATCGCTGCAGCCACGATCCCACCCGATAACTTTAACGCCAGCTCGACCGAGTCATTTAAACGCTTCTTCAGGCCGTCTTTCATAATCAGCCTATCAACGACCACTTCGACGGTATGCTTAATATTTTTATCCAGATCAATCTTTTCTTCCAGCTCATATATCGCCCCATCGACCCTGACACGGGTAAAGCCTTCTTGGCGAATGTCTTTAAATAACTGGCGATATTCGCCCTTACGCCCTTTGACCAGAGGAGCTAATACCAGAAATTTTTCCCCTTTAGGCAACTCCATTATCAGGTCCACTATCTGCTCCGCGGTCTGTGGTCTGATCTCCGCTCCGCAATTATGGCAGTGTGCCACACCGATACGGGCATATAGGAGACGTAGATAATCATATATCTCGGTAACCGTACCCACGGTGGAACGCGGGTTCTTGGAGGTGGTTTTCTGGTCGATAGATATCGCCGGAGACAGACCGTCAACATGGTCGACATCCGGCTTGTTCATCTGCCCTAAAAACTGGCGGGCATAGGCGGAAAGAGACTCCACATAGCGTCGCTGGCCTTCCGCGTATATCGTATCAAAAGCCAGTGACGACTTACCGGAGCCGCTAAGTCCGGTCATAACGATAAATTTATCACGCGGCAGCTCTAAATTTATGTTCTTTAGGTTATGCTCACGCGCGCCTTTTATAACTATTTTATCTTTAGTCATGAACTCCGTGTCCGCCGATTAAATTAATTTAATGGAAAATCTTAATTATACCATAGAATAAAGGGCAGGCTTAGCTAGAAAAGTCAGATGTGTAGGGGTGGAGTTTATCTCCGCCCGTTAAAGATGACACTTTTTTGTCATTCTCAGCTCTCCCACGCTTGTCATTCTCAGCTTGACTGGGAATCCAGATAAAGAGGTGTATTGGAAATAAGAGCATGTAAAGTAAAAGGCACAGTTGGCCGTGGATTCCCGATCAGGTCGGGAATGACAGTAGAATAAAAGCGTAGTGGGTTGAGGGGAGAGGTTAGATAAATGCGCGATGATTAAAAACTTCAGGTTGGCCGTGGATTCCCGATCAGGTCGGGAATGACAGTAGAATAAAAGCGTAGTGGGTTGAGGGTAGAAAAAACGTGAGAGCGTAAGGCGTGAAAGCATAAATGTGTAGCGGCAAAGCCGGCTTTGTCTGGGAAGAACTCACATATTTGCCAAATAAGGAACATGAGATCCGGCGTGCCTCACGTGGTACGTGAACATGAGAACATGTGAATTATGTTGTGTTGCCATGAGACCGCAAGCTCGCACTTTAGCTCTCATGTTCCCATCTCTCATGCTCGCATGCTCTGGCGCCGCTTCGCGGCGCCTACCCTCCATACCCATTGGTTATCGGCAAACGCCTATCTTTACCGAAAGCCCTGATGGTTATTTTGACGCCGGGGGCCGCCTGCCGACGCTTATACTCCGAGCGGTCAACCAGGCCGATAATCTTTTTTACCATATCTTCCGCAAATCCTAAGCTGACTATTTCCGCCAAACTTTTATCCTCCTCGACATAAGCTTTTAATATCGGGTCCAGAACCTCATAAGGCGGTAAACTGTCGGTATCTTTCTGGTCGGCCCGCAATTCAGCCGTTGGTTCTTTGGTTAATATCCGTTTAGGTATCAGTGTAAATCCAGCTGTTTGATTGCGCTCACGCGCCAGCTGATAAACCAATGTCTTAGGCACATCTTTGAGAACAGCGAAACCGCCCGACATATCACCGTATAAAGTCGCGTAACCGACACTCATCTCGCTCTTATTGCCTGTTGACAGCACCAAATGGCCGAACTTATTAGAAATCGCCATCAAAATATTGCCCCTAATACGGGCTTGCAAATTCTCCTCGGTGATATTCGACTCAGTGCCGGCAAAAGCTTCTTTTAACATATTTTTGTACGCGGTAAAAGTATTATCTATGGGAACGGTTGACAACTTAAAACCGACATTGGCCGCCAGCGCGGCCGCGTCCTCCCGACTCTCCACGGAAGTGAAAACCGAAGGCATAAACACAGCCTCAACATTGTCCGCTCCCAGAGCATCGGCGGCAATAACAGCGGTTAGGGCGGAGTCGATTCCACCCGAAAGCCCCACCAGTACCTTTTTAAAATTATTCTTACCGGCGTAATCAGCCACGCCTAATTTCAGGGCCTCACAGACTTCGGCCAGCGGTGCTAATAAATCAGCGATTCGCGAGCAATAGGGGTTGTTTTTTAGATTAAAAGTTTCAGAAACATTAATATCGTCGATATTGCCGCTAAAAGCCGCTATAAATTTCTTGGCCGCTTCGGATTGTCTGGCTTTATTCCGACTACTTATGGGTACGTCCGCGATAATAAGCTCTTCGGCAAACTGCCGACCGCGCCCGATCAGCTTACCGTCGGCATCAAAAATCAAACTATGACCGTCAAAAACCAATTCATCTTGACCGCCGACCATATTAACGTAAGCCACCACAGCATGGTTTTGCCGGGCCCGCTTGGCCGCCAGCTCTTCCCTGAACCTGCCTTTGCCCTGATGATAAGGTGAAGCGTTGATATTGGCGATGAATTCAGCATTTCCGCATAATGCTTGTGTCTTGGCCGGCCCCTCCGCATGCCAAATATCCTCGCAGATATTGACGCCCACTCTAACGCCGCCGATAGTAAAGACCGGATAACCGTCACCGGCGGTAAAATAACGTTTTTCATCAAAAACGCCGTAATTGGGCAGCATGATCTTATGATAAATTCCGTAAATTTTTCCCTCGGCGATGACAGCGGCGCCATTGTAAATTTTATCCTCATCACGGTCGACAAAACCGACTACGATTGCCGGGTTGGCAAAATCTTGGCTGAATTGGACTATTTTTTGTAAATATTTCAAGTTATCGTCGATAAAACCAGGCTTAAGCAATAGATCTTCCGGCGGATAACCGGTCAATGCCAATTCAGGAAAGATAAGCAGGGCCGCATCTTCCGCTCCCGCATCCTTGATATAACGGCATATCTTATTATAGTTGCCGGCCAAATCGCCGACCATGCAGTTTATCTGAGCTAACGCTACTCTTATATTACGCATAATTGGATGATAGCAGATGACCACCGTGCTAGAAAGTAGGTGAAACCGTAAAACGACGTCCGTCGCCATCTTTAGTGACTTTAAAAGCAACAGCTATGATAAAATTATTACGGATAATAAGATGACTAATATGAATATTTCAGTAATAATTCCGGTCTATAATCGCGCTGCTATGATTAAAACAGCGGTTGATTCCGCCTTAAATCAGACACATCCGCCTCGGGAAGTCATAGTAGTGGACGACGGCTCGACCGATGACCCCGCGTGGCGCTTGAAAACTATTAAAGACAGCCGGCTCAAATACATCCACCAACCTAACCGCGGCGTGGCGGCGGCGCGCAACCTGGGCATCAGAGAAGCCCACTCGGAGTGGCTGGCCTTTTTAGACTCCGATGATTATTGGCTGCCCGGTAAATTAGCGGCGCAAGTCGAGCTTCATCACCACTACCCCGATTATCTGATATCTCAAACCGATGAAATATGGATAAGAAACGGCATCAGAGTCAATCCTAAGAAATATCACCGCAAACCGGAAGGTTATTTTTATGAACCGGCACTGGAACGTTGCCTCATCTCACCGTCAGCCGTCATTTTGCATCGCAGTCTCTTGGATGAAGTCGGCCTTTTTGATGAGGATTTGTCGGCTTGCGAGGACTATGACCTTTGGCTGCGAATTACGCACCGTTATCCGGTCGGCTTGGTGCGGGATAAGCTGGTGGTCAAAGTCGGTGGCCATAGGGATCAACTTTCCCAAACAATCGAGGCGCTCGATCGTTTCAGAGTTATAGCCCTGGCTAAAGCGCTGGATAATTTAGAGTTAACACCTGAGCAATCTCGCGCGACTCTTAAGATCCTGCGAAAAAAATTAGCGATTTTAATACAGGGAGCGGTTAAAAGAGGAAAAAAAGATGAGGCCGATAAATATAAAGAGCTGATGGATAGGTATGCGCAAATT
>CAJVYJ010000086.1 GCA_913009475.1 uncultured Actinomycetes bacterium
GTAGTGGGAGATTAGTTGTAGATGTGGGTGGACACGTATGATGGTGTGAGGGACAATGACCAATGTGTCGCAGAGTAACAGCAGGATATGTTGTTTATTTTTTTTTTTAATGATACGGCGACCACCGAGATCTACACTCTTTCCCTACACGACGCTCTTCCGATCTCCAGATCCAACTTATGGACCGCTTTTAGCGCCGGCCACTGAGATATCAGGGCGATACCGATAATGATTAGGACAGTATATATGTAGGTTAAGGGAAAAATATGCAGGTTGAAAGAGAAGATGTCGGAAGTGAATTGGTCCATAGCTAATTTGGACATATAATAACCGATAGGCAAACCGGGAATGGTGCCAATCAACACCAGTAGAAAATTTTCCATAGTAATTAGGTAGGAGATGCGACGTTTGCCGATGCCCAATGTTTTAAGAGTAGCAATTTCGCGGCTGCGCTCGAATATGTTAACGCTCATAGTATTAAATATTAAAGCGAAAGCCATAATTCCCCCGAAGGCCAACATCACGCCGACAAAACCGTAAAATAATTTATTAAATTTCTGAATTGTCTCATATAATGCACGGGAATCCTCGACGCCGGCTACGTCCGGTAACTTGACTAATTTATCTTTAACCAATTTTCTCTGGTTGGCGCCTACTTTAATTTGCGCGCTATAATAGTTATTTTTTACTGGTGGGACCTTGTTTTGCAACGCGGCCAGATCTATATAAGCGAATGTCCCCATGGCTTCACTGATAAAACCGGCGATCTTAAAATTTTCCGGTTTACCCATTACTTTAAACTTAACATTGTTGCCGACTTTTAAGCCCAGTTTCTTCTTTAAGGCCGCTCCCACCAGTAATCCCGACCCTTTAAGCTTTACTTGTTTGTTGTTGGCCAGATAAAAGCGACGCATACGCGTATCACTGGGCAGCGCCCGCAAGACAGTGGAGTAGTGTTTGTTACCGTGTTGCATGTTGACCGGCAGCTCGACTATGGGCTCAAGACGCTTTATGCCGGTTATCTTGCTAATAGCTCTAAGATTAGCTGTTGATTTAGCTTGGGAGAAATATACTACCAGATCCTGTGTTTGGATATGATTGAATTGACGATCAAGCAAATAATTAGTGGAATCCAACATACCCCATGATATTAATATCAGCGTGATTGCGAAGATTACCCCGATAATAGTTGAAAGGCTGCGTAACCGGTTGCGGCCGATGCCGCGTAGCGGCATCTTCCACTGTGGTGTCAGACGTTTCAAGAAAGGGAATATCATTTCCCATAGCGATTTTTTCCCACCGCCGGCGGGTGTTTCCCCGCGCATAGCTGCCGCCGGTTTAATTTTTGCAGCGGCGCGCGCGGGCGCCCAAACGCCAACTATAACGGATATCATAGCGATGAGAACAGCGGTAAAGATAGTATCCGGGTATAGTTTAGTTTTGACTATGGGGATTGCCAGCATAGAGGTATAGAACCTGGTAATGCTGCCGCCGGCGGCAATGCCGGCAACAACACCTATAATGGAGCCGATTGCTCCTATGATCAGGCCGAATGATAAATAGTAACCGATGATTCTTTTCCGTGTATAACCGTTGGCCCTAAGTACGCCTATCTGCGCTCTCTGGACGTGGACCAGCCGCGTCAGCATGATATATATGGCCATAGCGCTGATGGACAAAAAGACGAAAGGAAAAAAGACTGACATCTCATTAAAACCATCCAAGTCTTCCTTTAACGTGGCATTGCCGGGCTGGTCTTTTTGGGTTAAAACGGGAACACTCGCGTCAAAACCACTGATCCTTTGGATCCTACTCGTCACGGCCGTGTCGCCTGCTCCGTTTTCTACCTGTAGCGCAAGTTCATTGTATTTAAAATTACTTACCGCGCCCACAGAATCTTGTAGGGTTTTGAGGGGGACAAAGAGGACGCCAAAATTCTGGGGGCTGGGCATTACGTCCTGGCGGCTCTTGGTCACCCAGATATATTCGGGGCTTATGGCCGTGCCCGCAACCGTCAATTGGCGCCAGCTAGGTTTAAGTCTGCCCGCGGAAGGCAGCAGGATTTTCAGTTTATCGCCAATTTTTAAATTGTTGGACTCGGCGAAATGTTTTTCCACCAAGACTTTGTACTTATCCGACGGCTTAAAATAAGCGCCTGTCACAATAGATAGTTTGTTAACCTCCGGTTGGCCCTTAACCGGATAACCGATTGCGCGCCCCAATATCTTATTATTAGAGGACAATTCAATCGGCATATCAATAGTTATCCGGCCGGTGGCGGCGCTTACGCCCTTAGTTCTCTTGGCTTGACTTAGCTGATTATTATTAAATCCGTTAGGGCCGAAGGTCAAGTCAGCGAAGTGAAGGACTTCATGGGTGCTGTTGTAGGAGAGTAACAAATTATTATAGGAATCATGTGAGGCGGCGAATAAGGTTATTCCTAAAGCTACCACAATGATAATAGAGATAAATTGATACTTATTAGCCATAATATCGCGGCGCAGCTTTGTGGAGAGGACTGACATGGCTACCACTTCAACTTTTCCGGCTCAATTATAGAATTATTGAGATTATCCTCTATAATTTGGCCGCTTCTAAGCTTAATGACTCTATCAGCGATGTTGCCGATAACCGCGTTGTGAGTTACTAAGATAAAAGTCTGTTTTTTGGTGCGGTTTAATTGCTTAAGCAAGGTCAGGATCTTAATACCGGTTTCAAAATCCAGCTCACCCGTTGGCTCATCGCAGAGCATCACCGGCGCGTGTTTTGCCAAAGCTCTGGCAATCGCGACTCGTTGTTGCTCGCCGCCGGATAACTGGTTGGGAAAATGGTCGGCTCTCTCTTTCAGGCCCACTTGTTCTAAGATATCTAAGCTGGTTGTTGATTTTCGTTCGTCAGAGAGCTCTAAGGCCAAATCGACATTCTCGGCGGCGGTTAAAGTGGGGATAAGATTAAAAAATTGGAAGATAAATCCGATATTGCGGCGCCGGTACGCGGTCAACTCTTTTTCGTTTAAACGGTCGACCCTGTTGTCGGCGACTATTATCTCGCCGGAAGTAGCGGAGTCGATGCCGCCAATCAGATTTAGCATAGTCGTCTTGCCGGAACCGCTGGGGCCGAGAATAACCACAAATTCACCAGTGTTGATTTTGAGACTGACATTACGAAGGGCGTTGACCGATATTTCTCCAATACGATATACCTTGCCGACATCTTTAAAGCTCACTATCGAATCATTAAGCGTCATCATTAACCTCATTTGCACAGTTGTTCAAACGTAATAATTATAACAAGCTATTGATGATTGTCAAGCGTTAAAATATCAGCCGGCTTTTCTCTGTTCCTCGTCCTCGATTTGTTGGCTCTTCTTTTTCTCCCATTCTTTACCAATCGTTTTATTGCGGATGGTAAACGTATCCAAGGCGTGGAAAAAAATACCTATGCCCCAAAATATCGTCACCCAGTAAAACCAGAGATTATCAGGTGAAGTCAGCAGGTTTATTATGATGATGACTATATTGATGGTGACATATGATATTAGATGGGAATAGAAACCTCTCTCGGCCGCAGCTTTTTTCTTAGCTAACTTATAGCTTTGATTATTTTGATTATCCATTGAGCTCTCATTCCTTCCTCCATATTTTATTGTTACATTTTATTGTTCGGAAAACGCTATTATTTTAAACCTTTGTCTTCCATAAGATTTATTAATCTAAAGGCTGACGGGTTATGTAGTGACAGGGGGACGTTGGTTGCAATTGCTGCACGGTTGGTTGTGGATTCCCGATCGGGGTCGGGAATGACAAGCGTAAGGTGGGTCGGCAGTGACAATGAATGTTGTAGGGGCGGGCCTTGCGCCCGCCCGTGGAATGGGAGCGTAGAGGGTTGAGGGTTGAAAAAACGTGAGAGTAAGAATGTAAAACGTGTAGGCGCAGGTCTTTTAACTACACCCCCACCCCGGCCCTCCCCCGTCCAGGGGGAGGGAAGGATAGAGCCGCCTTGACAATTTTTCGTCGGGGCGGCAGAGATAGGCGCAAATCTTGCTTTGCCTATGGAATGAAAGCGTAGAGGGTAATGCCATTAAGTTTGTCATTCTCAGCTTGGCTGGGAATCCAGGTAAAGAGGCGCACTGGGAAGCATTGAAAGACACAGTTGGTTGTGGATTCCCGATCGGGGTCGGGAATGACAAGCGTAAGGTGGGTCGGGTGATGTGCAGCGCACCAGTTTATCCGGTGCCTTATATGCATAGCACACTGTTTGTCCAGCGCATTCTACAATTCTTAAGAATTGTAGAATGCGCTGCTTGATAATGTATAGTATGCCGGTTTATACGGCGCTTTATTGAGCGTAGCGAGCAGATAAAGACATGAAAGGTGTAGCATCGGAGCTTGCTCTGATAATAAACTACCCCGCAGCAAGCTGACGGGGTATCGACCCTAAGAGAGAATGAAAATAGCGAAATTAAAAAACACAAATTATAAGCGTAAATTAGGGAATAAATATTATATTATAATATTGAATTAATTAGTATCTAAACAGCAAAAGGAGATGGTTATGGGGAAAAAGTATTGGCGTTGCACGGTCTGTAATGACGTTCATTTTGGCGTTGAGCCGCCGAAGGTCTGTCCGACTTGTAAACAAGTGAACGTTTATGTTGAAATTACCATGGAAGAAGCTGTAAAGTTATTACAGGCTTAAATGATAAGGCAGGCGGGAAGATGAGTAAAACGGAACTGATAAATATTTGGGAAGACTTTTGCCGGCGTAACGGCACTTTTCGCCTTACAGACGATATTGAGCGAGTCCAGCTATTGGCTGAAGGCGTATTGAATAATGAAAAGAATCAGGAGTTAAAATATTGCCCCTGTCGGATGACGACAGGCAGCTGGGCCAAGGATGTTAAGTTGATATGTCCCTGTAATTTTAAAGTCCAAAAAACTTGGGCGGAAAAAGGTGAATGTTGGTGCGGGCTATTTATAAGGAGCTAAAAAGATGAGCGGAATTATTATGTATCATGGCGCCGAGTGTCCCCATTGCCGGGCAATGATGCCTCTAGTAGACAAATTGCGGGATGAGGATAATATCGATATTGAGAAAAAAGAGGTTCGGCACAACCAAGCCAATGCCGATGAGATGAGGTCGCATCAGGATATCATAGCTCCGGCGTGCGGTGGTGACCTTGGGGTACCGGGGTTTTACAACACAACTACCAACGAGGCGCTCTGCGGTGAAATATCTTATGAAAAGTTGAAAGAATGGGCCGCGGCTAATAAGTAGTATTACAATAACGATTTAAACAGCTCCAGCTCGTCCTTGATTAGTCGCGTAATCAAAAAGTTTTCTCTAATGTATTTCTTACCGGCCACACCTAAGGCATGGGCTTCATCCTCATTCTTCATCAACCGCAGAATTTTGTCGGCGCATTCTTCAATCGTATCGATTAAGAAGCCGCCGCCGCCTTTTAGTTGCATGGGTATCCCGCCGGCGTTTCCAGCAACCACGGGTGTTTCTTTCCATAAAGCTTCGGAGACTACTAAGCCGAAACCTTCCCGAATGGATTTTTGCACGATTATCTTAGACAGGCGCTGAAAGGCATTGACTTCAACATTGCTGACACCGGTTAGATTAGTGAAAAGATGAAAATTAGGGTCAACACGATCTTCTACGGTTAATTTTGAGTAAGTTGCCCATGAGGACGGGTCGTCCAAAGCCATTGAGCCGACCAGGGCCAGATGAATATCGGGCATCTCTTTTTTGACCAAGCGGTAAGCCTTGATGACCCCCATTGGGTCTTTCCATTTATCGAAGCGTGAAACTTGCGTAATAAATATTTCATGCGGGAATATGCCCAGCCAAGATAATAAATTTCTGGCCATCTTGTGAGATAAAGCCATGTTTTTTGGGCTCAGCGGATCTATCGCCGGTGGTATTATCGCTACTTCCGGTTGGGAGAAGTCCGGTGGTACGAACTTAGCCATAGTAAATATAGCTTTATCATAAATAGCGACAAAATTTCTAATGTATTCCCAGACTTCCATGTTCGGCTGTGAGGTATCTATGTGACAGCGCCAGATCCATTTAGCCTTACCCCGGCTGCGGCAACAATCAAGTAAGGCCGCCGGTTGAGGGTCGTGAACAATGATAATATCGTAATTGTCGGGATCGATCTCGTGGGAATTGATGAAATTATAATTTAAGTAAGTCTCTCGATCATGTTGGCGATTCAAGTAATTGTGGCCACCTTGAAGAGCGTCATGAATTTCTTTAGTTACTTTAAAAAATTGCTCATCGCCTGCGATTATCCGCCACTCTACCTTAAGTCCAAGGTCATTTTCCAAGGGGACAACTGAACGCAGCAATTCGGAGACACCGCCGCCGTACGGGGTTGCGTTAATATTTAATACTCTAAGATTGTGCAGCGGCTTAGCCAGTCGCTTTAAGTCGTTGATGGCCTCTTTGCCGACTATTTCACTATATGAGTGAATTGATTGACGTCCGGTATTAACAAGTTGAAGCATCAGAATATCCGCTACCTTCCTAATTTATATTATCTTTGCCCTAAAAAGAGGTAGATTAAACTAAAATCAGTTGGTTATACGAAGAAGGGAACGTTTTTTATATAATCTTGATATTCGGTGAATTCCGCGGCGACCTCTTTTTCCTCTATTAGGCTGACCCGAACGTATTTATATATTAATATTGGGACGAAGATAAATGAAAGTATCGTCGGCCAGCCGATGAACCAACCGATAATTACCAGTATAAACCCAAGATATTGTGGATGCCGTGAATAAGAATAAATGCTCTTGGTGACCAGCCCCGATTTTTTTATATTTCTAAATAAAGTTATCCAACCCAGCATAATCAATATTGAACCCAAGATGATTAATACCGCGCCGTACGCCATAGCCAGGTCCATGCCGAAACCAACATTTAAAAGAGTGAACTGAAGGACATTAGGAGGCAGGGGAGCTGAGGGAGAGTAGAAATACTTGGAAGCGAATAGTACTGTTAGGGGAATACCGTACATCTCAATAAATAGGGAGACAAAAAAAGCTCCCACCAGCCCATACTCCGTCCACTTGGCCTTTCTTCTAAACGATAGAGGTATCAAGAATGCGGCAAACAACAAGATGTTCAAGACAACGATTTGCCATTTGCCGCTGATGAGCCTGGTGATAATATTACCGGTTATGTAACTATAGAAATGTAGGTAAAAATCTCCGAGGAAAAAAAACGGAAATATAAACAGTGCCGACAATAATATTCTTTTGATAAGATTTTTTTTAGCCATATAATAAGGTAGCGAGAGACAGTATTGTTTGTTGAAATACTATCTCATC
>CAJVYJ010000087.1 GCA_913009475.1 uncultured Actinomycetes bacterium
GCCTTGTTCTAAGATAAGCACACTTAGGCTATCTTGTTTCACCAGCTCAAGAGCTGCAAATATGCCGGCTGGGCCCGCTCCGACTATAATAACATCATAATTTTTCATTAAATTTCACTTTTACTTAAGCGCCTCGACACAAAAAAATAAGCTCGGCTGAAGCTATTAACTTCTCTCTCCAAGCTTATATACCTTATTCTAGAAGCGTGGCCGAAAACCCAATCTGCGTTGTTAGCCTCCGCCTCAGATCAGTCACGTACCAACATGTACGCATCCCTCACCTCGACTTTCGCCTGCCTTGTATCTCACGCTCTCGGCCACGTTCTCATTTTTGACGGCCATCGGTACTTTTCGGCCGGAATCCTAGGCTCGTTGCGCTCGCGTGTAAAGGGTAGGCAAGGATAATGAACAACTGTCACTCTGAGCGTAAGACCCAACTAATAGCGAATGAGTCTCAGATGTCCGGGGAAAGAGTAAGCGCATGAGGGTATAAATGTTGTAGGGACACAACCCCCCTGTGATTGCCCATTTTATACGTGCTTACCGTTTCCAGGCGGGCGAGGCTTGCCCGCTACACATTTTACGTTCTAACGCTTTCATGAGACGTTGCATGCAACGTCTCTACAACGTCTAATGTATTACTTTCCCCATCCGCCATACCCCGTCACCCGTCATTCTGGGATATTATTTCAGGAACGGTTCGATATAGCGACGTTGCACATGGTCGACTGATTGCCCTAAAAGCACAATCGCGATATAGCGCGGTTCAAAGGGCGTGGTTTTGGGATACATTTTTACCTCAAAGGGGAGTTTATTCCCTTTTTTATGATTACACGTCGAGCAAGCGGTAGTAACATTCTCCCAAACATCGGGACCACCGCGAGAGACCGGTTTTACATGTTCTCTGGTTAAATGCTCTTTTTTTCTCAGCTCACTCTTATGCCGTCCGCAATACTGGCATGTATGTTGGTCCCGGGCAAATAAGATAGTATTAGTAACTACGCCGCGAAACCGCCGAGGTATTTTTACATATTTCACTAATCTAATTACTAATGGGTAGGGAAAGACCAGACTGGCTGAGTGAAACCTTTTTTCTCCATGTTCTTCGATGATCTCGGCTTTTTCTTTAAGCACGAGAACTATTGCCCGCTTTACTGAGATAAAGTTCAGCGGTTCAGCGCTGGCGTTTAATATTAATGTTTTGCTCATGGCCGCCCTTAACATTAACTCTCTTGTTTTATTTAGGCAACTTATTGCTTAATTATGGATGATATTCTCTAATATTTCAATGACCGGCATTTATGCCGACACTCATTGATAACGGATTTTTCGTGGGCTCTTTGGAGCTATCCTTTTTACTTGTGCCGAAATATGTTCTTTCCAAAACAAATTCTCGTTGTACGCCTCTAATGGTTATAGAATCTATCGCTACTAGTTTAACCGGGTCCTTTTGAAAATAGAGCAGCTTCAAGGTATAAGGCGCGCCGGCCCGGACTTTAAAATTTCGCAGTCCGGCCGCGCCGGTAGTACCGGCGTTTTCCAATATAGTCTTCTTTTTCTCCATTATAAGCGACTTGTGAGTATGACCGGACAACACCAGTTTTGCCCGCCCGACGATACCAGCGGCATCTTGCGGATTATGGATCGCGACAATATCAGGTTTTTTTGGCAGCTTTTTATAAATCGAGCGTAAGTCAGCGCTATATTTGGCTGTCATATCCGAGCTTTGTGATTGTTGGGTAAGGGCCGTCGCGGAAAAGGGGTCGGGATAACCAAAGATGTTTATTCCATCTATTGTCACCGAAGAATTATCCAAAACCTTAACGTTGTCAATTTTTTTCATCTCTTCCATTAACTGAGGAGAATCATGATTGCCGGGCACAAATACATAAGGAATATTTAATTCTTTAACCTTTGCCGCCATACGTGCCTCGATAGGAGTGCCGAAATCAGTAATATCACCGGTATCGATAACAAAATCGGCGTGAAATTCCTTAGCGACTTGCTTAACCAATTGCAGTCCGACTGGATTATTGTGGATATCGCTGACATGGACGACTCTGATCATCCCATCAGTATTAAAACCTGGATCCAGGTTTTCAACCTGGGTATAAAAATTGCTCAAATTAGTCGCGATTTTCTTGACCTCGCCGCGAAAAGTATCCAACGTATTAAGTTTATCCTCAATATTACTTATCAGCCAAGGCGCCGCTGTCAGGGCTCCCGTGTATTTAGGTGATCTGAACGCTTGATAATCGAAGGTAAAATAAGTAGCGGCCATTAACGCGCCGACAACTAATACGGCGCTTAGTATACCCAATAAAATACGTGGCCATACCTTAAAGATATTCCGGTCGGCTTTGAGCGCCAGACCCGTCAATAAAGCGGCGGCGGCGGCAATTAGCAAGAGTTTGAGTATAAATAATTTGACGGCTGTTGTCGCCTGTTGTTCCGCCCGAGAAAAAAGTTCACGTTTTGTCACTGAGCTGTCCGCTAATTTTTTTAACCCACCCAAGGACATTCTTACCACACCGACCTCAAGCTTTACTGGAGCTTTATGGGTCTTGGCTGAGATGGTACCGACAGGGGGAATATCTACTTCGGTTATTCCTTTTAGCGAGGGAGCAACATTTAGGGACACGGTTAACCCATCAACCCTATAAGTAGCTTGGCCTAACAAGATTACCGCTAATAAAGCTGAGACTATAGCTGCTAGAATCAGAAAGAATACAGAATGAAAAAACCTCAAAATAACTTGCCCCAATAAATATATATTTCTTATTATTTTGAGTGCTTTTAAATAAAAGTCAACAAAGTAGCTATGAGGAAGTAGGGAGCTTGATTGCAGGTTTACCTGGTATAAGCTGGGGAAAGCTATTAATTAGCTCTTCCAATTTTTCCTGCCTTGTTACCGCCGTACTTAAGTCAAGCCGCATCAAAGCCGTCGGCCCTTTCTTTCTTATAACCCTAAAGCCGCGATTTAGATAAAACTCTATTCGGCCGGCTTAGTGTCCGGTTCTTTTTTTTGCTCTTTTCCAACCAAGTTTTGAGCTCTATCAGCGGCTTCATTTAGTTTCTCCCGCGCCGATTCTGTTGCTTGGTCTACTTGCTCTTTTAGTCGTTCCTTGGCTTGTTCGATTTTAGCCCTGACTTCGTCGCTTCTTTGAGAAACAGCGTCACGGCCGGTTTCAACAGCTTTTAAAACCCTCTCTCGCTGGGCTTCATAGCTCTCCCTGCCTTGCTCAAGGTTGTCATCAATCCAAGCGGCAACATCTTCTCTGGTCTCTTTGCCTGATTTAGGGGCGTACAAAATACCAACAGTCACACCCACCAGACAGCCGACAATAAAACTCCAGGTTCCATTCTTCAATCCAAACACCTCCTAGAAGCGCGGCCGAAAACTCAATCCTTAAGCTCGCTACGCTCTCCTTATTGACCAGCCGACGGTACTTTTCGGCCGGAACTCCATAATCTCTTTCAATAATAACAGTATTGAAAAGATATTCAATCAACTCCTGGCCTTTGCCATCTTCACCAAGCTCTCGACCAGATCAGAAAAGCTTATACCATCCTCCTTGGCCGCCATTGGCAACAAGCTTGTCTCGGTCATCCCCGGGCTGGTGTTAAGTTCCAAAACATTTGGCGTCCCGTTTTTGTCTAAAATAATATCCACTCGAGAAACATCCCGGCAATGCAGCGCTTCATGAACAGCCAATGCCGTATCCTGTACTTTTTTTGTTACCTGAGTCGACAAGCGCGCCGGAACAAAATACTCGGTCACTCCCATGGTGTATCGCGCCTCAAAATCAAAATATTCCTTCTTGGTTACAATCTCGACCACAGGCAGAGCTTTGGGGTGATTATTACCTAAAATAGATACCGCCAACTCAGTTCCATCAATATGTTTTTCCAGCAAAACCTTGTCGCCATAACTTAGCGCCCTAATAATCGATTGCGGCAATTCGGTTTTATTTTTCGCATAACTTATTCCCAAGGCCGACCCCTGAGAACCAGGCTTGACCACTATCGGCAGGCCCAGCGACTTAATAGCGTTCCCCAGCGCGGATGAAGCGCCCATTTCTTTAAACGAGCCGGTACTTAAAGCATATGAATCCGGGGTTGGAATTCCTTGGAGTTTAAATATTTCTTTAGAAATGACCTTATCAAAACTGACAATATTAGCGTATACGCCCGGTCCGGTGTACGGTATGCGTAGTATCTCCAATAACTCCTGTATAGTGCCGTCTTCCCCATATTTACCATGTAAAGCAATATAGACCAAGTCGGGTTTGGTTTTTATTAATTTATTGACGACCTCTTCGTCTACATCAAAGGGAACCGCGTTATACCCCTTTTCTTTAAGCGCTTCATATATTCGCCGCCCGCTTTTTAAGGATATTTCTCTCTCTAATGAGCGCCCACCCATCAGCACGGCAATTTTCATTTCTCCTCCTTAAATATTACTGAATTATATAGAGACATTTGGCTCTTAACGACGCCTCCCAATCGCTTGATTCCCTCATAAATATCTTTCTCTTCCGGGTAACAAAAAGCCAGACGCATATAGTTCTTGCCTGACCCGTCAGCAAAAAAAGCTCGACCGGGAACATAGGCTACTTTCTTGGATATAGCTTCAGCCAACATCTCCGTAGTATCAATATATTCAGGCAGTTCCGCCCAGACAAAAAATCCACCCCGCGGATATGTCCAACTTGCTTCCGAGGGAAAGTGTTCTTCCAGAGATTTCAGCATTATATCCCGGTGTGAGCGATAGCGATTAATCATACCCCCAAGATAATCCTCAAGGTTGTTTTCATTAAAAAAATATTCGACCAAGCGCTGAGTAAATGAGCTTGTGCATAGATCAGCCGCTTGTTTTCCAAAAATGATTTTTTCTAATATAGGCGCGGGCGCCGCAACCCAACCTAAGCGCATGCCTGGAGAGAATATCTTTGAGAATGTTCCCAGATAAACAACATCATCATCCAGCGCCTTAAGTGAAGGGATATTCTCTCCTTCAAACCTTAGTTTTCCATAAGGATTATCCTCTACCAACAGCAGCTGATATTTTTTTGACAACTCTATTATCCGCTTCCTTCTTGATAAAGATAAGGTTACTCCGGCCGGATTGTGAAAATTTGGTACTGTATATAAAAACTTTGCTTTTTTTCTCTGCTTGGCCAGTTTTTTTAATTCCGCTTCCAATAGATCCACAATCATCCCATTCTCATCCATGGGAACACCGATTAGGTCTGGCTGGTAAGCTGAAAAGGCATTTAGAGCGCCGACATAACTGGGGGCCTCGACAATTACAGCGTCTCCCGGGTCCACAAAGATTTTAGCGATTAAATCAAGGCCTTGTTGAGACCCGCCGGTAATAACCAATCCGGTCTCATCTATTTTAATGTCCCCGGTTGCCATTAAGTCAATAATGTGTTTTTTTAAGCCGATATGACCTTCAGAGGGCCCGTATTGAAGAGCAGCCCCGCCTTCTTTGCGCATGGTAGTACGAGCTGCCTCAACCACTTTTTCCAACTTAAAATTTTTGGTATACGGCAACCCTCCGGCCAAGGAGATAATATCAGACCTCGCGGTCACGCTTAATAGATCACGTATCTCTGACGATTTCATGGAATTTGTCCGAGACGCGTAAAGATCGGCCCACTTATCAAACTCATATTTTACCAACCCGGCCTACCTCTTTAATTTTAATAAATATCTACTTCGTTACGCTCACAATTGTAAAATCAATTATTTCGCAATCTCCAATGAACTCTCTTTACTAACCTCGATTGTTTTCTAAAAATCAACCGCAAGAGCTTGATTTCACTTACTTGGACAGCTACCAAGCACTCGGCACCGGCTGTTACGCATGAGCTAAATTATAACATTTAAGCTGCTAGAGTCAATAATTTGTCTTTATATTAATCATGAGTTACTACTTTCCCCGCCTTGCCGGTCCTAAGATGATTTTGTTATAATAATTTTATAAAACCCTGCCGCTAGATTGTTTTTTGAAACAACAACGAAAGCCTTGGTTTTATTATACAAGGTCGTTTCTTAAAAATTATATATTGTTTCAATTATTTTCCACAGTTGTGGACATTGCTGTTGATAAAAATATATTTTTCCTGTTAAATGATTGTCACTTAGTCAATAATATTACTTAACAGAAAGCAATTGCTTCAATTTTCCAGCAACTATTTTTTTTATATTTATTAAAAATTGTTAATAACTATGTAGATAATTTTTACAACATATCAATGGTGTCATGAAAGATTATTTAGAAAAACTTATAGACAAAACCAGCAACCCTGAAAATGAGAATCTTCCAGTGGAGGAGAAGCCTATGCCGGCCCGACTGGCCGTCTATGATTCAATGTCGGTAAGCCCATATATTGTTGACTTGTCCGCCGATGATTATGAGGAGTTTATTGGGCTGCTCTCAACCAAAGCCTATCAGGCATCGCAAGAAAAGGGCGGTGCCGTCCCTTTCACTTTGATCAAGGAAATTATTGAAAACTTGATTCACGCTTGTTTTAGTGAGGTGATTATAACTATTTTAGACAATGGGAACACTGTCAGGATTTCCGATCAAGGGCCGGGGATAAAAAATAAGGCCAAGGCGGTTGAGCCTGGTTTTTCTACGGCCACAAGATCAATGAAGCGTTTTATTAAAGGGGTTGGTTCCGGACTCACTGTGGTAAAAGAATCGCTGGCGCTTTTAGGCGGCACCATCGCAATTGATGATAATATTGAGCAGGGGACGGTCATTACTCTTTCACTCCCATTTAAAAGCAACATTGATAATAATGAGAGCGTCGACTCCGGGGTGTTTAAACCGGCGCCTGGAGCTACTCAAGTCAAATTAAACAAAAGACAGCGCCAAGTCCTTTTCTTGGTAACCGAATTGGGAGAGGTGGGACCCACAAAAATAGCCTCGGAACTAACTATCTCTTTAAGTACCGCGTATAGAGATTTGTCACATTTGGAGAGTGGTGGTTTAATAAAGACGGCTCCAAACGGCAAAAGGAGCCTAACCGCGGCCGGCATTGAAAAACTTGATGATTTTTTTAATTCTTAGAGTTCCGGCCTATAAAAATACCGTCGGCTGGTCAATAAAGAGAATGTGACCGAGAGCGTGAGATGCAAGGCAGACGAAAGTCGAGGTGAGGGAGCGTAGTTTTGTTACGTAACCGAAATGAGACCGAGGATAACACAGCAGATTGGGTTTTCGGTCGCGCTTCTAGAAAGAGGATTATTTGCAACCCCCGCTCGGCCTATCGTCCTTTCTGCAC
>CAJVYJ010000088.1 GCA_913009475.1 uncultured Actinomycetes bacterium
GAGTGAGGGGACGGGAGTGTGGAGAGGTGCTTGTGGGATGAGGGGGTTGGTGTGATAATATTAGAATGGTGAGAGGCAGGTTTGATGTTTTTTTTTTTCATGATACGGCGACCACCGAGATCTACACTCTTTCCCTACACGACGCTCTTCCGATCTATCTTAGTGTTACTGATAATATATGAGTTGGCGGTCGGGTCTCTGCCGGCAATTAAAGCTTTTGGCTGGCGGTTTTTATTTACCAGTAAGTGGGACCCGGTAACGAAGCAATTCGGCGCGCTGACTTTTATCTTTGGTACTTTAGTCACCTCCGCTCTGGCTATTCTGCTGGCCGCGCCTTTGGGCGTCGGTTTGGCGGTTTATTTAGTTGAGATAGCGCCTAAGAAGTTGCGCGGTCCGGTCTCATTTTTAGTCGATTTATTGGCGGCTATTCCCAGTGTTGTCTATGGTCTATGGGGGCTCTTTGTTATGGCCCCTTGGCTACAGCGAGTAGTTGAACCTTGGTTGGCCCGCAATTTTGGTTGGTTGCCGTTTTTTCAAGGGCCGGCTTACGGTGTCGGCATTTTGGCCGGCGGTTTAATACTGACTATAATGATACTTCCGACTATCGTATCCATCTCCCGAGAAGTAATAGCGACAACTCCCAGAAGCTTGCGTCAAGCTGTTTACGCGTTGGGCTCGACGCGTTGGGAAATGATAAAAGGCGCGATGTTGCCTTACGCGCGTTCCGGCATCACCGGTGCCGTCATGTTGGGGCTGGGGCGGGCTTTGGGTGAGACGATGGCGATTACCATGGTTATCGGTAATCGTCCGGAGATCTCGACATCACTTTTCGCGCCGGCGCAAACCATGGCCAGTTTAATTGCCAATGAGTTTACCGAAGCGACTTACAGTCTTTATATTTCATCGCTGGTTGAGATCGGCTTAGTGTTGTTTGCTATAACCATTATTTTAAATATCGCGGCGCGATTGCTTATCAGCCGTATTGCTCGCTAGAGATCGGATTGGATTGTAGCTTATGAATATAAAAAAAAGACGCATTATAAATTCAATAATGAACTATCTTTTTACACTGGCGGCCTTGTCTGTTGTTCTGGTTCTGGGCTTGATATTGGGGTACGTGGTTTGGCAGGGGGCCCCGGCGTTAAATATTCATCTCTTTACCGAGTTGCCAAAACCGGTCGGGGAGGCCGGTGGCGGTATTGCCAACTCAATTGTCGGAACTATATACTTGATTGTGTTGGCTTCATTAATCGGTATACCAATCGGGGTGCTTTCCGGTGTCTATCTAGCGGAATATGGACAAAACAAGCGCTTTGGTGAGGCCGTGAGATTCTTAGCCGACGTCTTAAGCGGCATCCCTTCCATCGTAGTTGGCATATTTGTTTATTCGTTGATAGTCTTAGCCATGGGACGTTTCTCCGCTTTGGCCGGTGGGGTAGCCTTGGGTATCTTAATGATTCCCACCATAACCAGGTCTACCGACGAAGTATTAAAATTAGTTCCTAATTCTATTCGAGAAGCTGCTTTAGGCTTGGGTGCCTCGCGTTGGCGAACGGCGTTAACGGTGATTTTGCCGGCCGGCCTTAGCGGTATTTTTACCGGCATCATCTTGGCGATAGCCCGGGTAGCCGGTGAGACGGCGCCGTTGCTCTTTACCGCTTTGGGTAACCGTTTTTGGAGCGCCAGTCTGGACCAGCCTATCGCCGCCATTCCCCTACAGATATTTACTTACGCGACCTCGCCCTATAAAGATTGGCACGCCAAGGCTTGGGCCGGTTCATTGGTTTTGATCTTGATGATATTGGTCCTAAGTCTGTTGGCCCGCTTCATCGCCGGCCGGGGCGCATCCGGACGCTTCAAAATGGGCAACTAAGGGATTACTGGTTATGGGCGAAGAAGAAGTGTTTTTCCCCTCCTTGCTAAAGATGGGTCGGGGGGATTGAGAAAAGAAAACGTGTAGCCGCAAAGCTTGCTTTGCCTAATCATCGTTAAAATTATTAGAACCGGCGTTTATGCTACAATCCGATTCAGAGCAAGCTCTGATGCTACACATTCTCCGGGCACTTTACACTTGTCATTCCCGACCCACCTATGCTTGTCATTCCCGACCCCGATCGGGAATGACACGGCCACCTGTGCCCTTCACATCCCTACACTCTTTACAGTGGTCATACGTCTGCCGTCCCCCGTACTCCTAGTGCCGGTGAGATTCTGTATTACAATCATGATTTGCTAAGCTGCAAAAAAATGCTATGTTGTTACAATGAGTACTGACTTAATCATGCTTATTTCAAAACTAAATAAGAGATATGAAGACTTTGAACTAAAAGATGTCACTATCGAGCTGCCAAAGGGTGCGATTATGGGCTTTATCGGCCCCAACGGCGCCGGCAAAAGTACGACTATCAAATCGATACTCAACCTTATCCCCTATGATAGCGGTCGGATTTTAATTGATGGCATGGATAACGTTAAGGATGAAATTAGAGTAAAACAAATCACCGGTTTTTTTAATATCGTTTATTAAGGCAGGTATTTTAGGGGATTAACGGTTCCCGAGAAACCATATCCGCCGCCGTCATCGCGGAGCTCAAAGTGGAGATGCGCGCCTCTTGAGTCACCGGCCCCAGGGTCACCTGCTCCACCGCCTGATTCAGCAACTCGTTGTCCACGAGAGACCTGGCCACTGGTCACAAAGATTTTTCTTAAATGAGCATAGCGAGTGACCCAACCGCCGCCATGGTTAATGTCGATATAGTTACCGTAACCGGTAGGGTCATAGCCAACACTTACTATTCCGGCTTTTGCGGCTACGACGGCCGTGCCGCTGGAAACACCGATATCAATACCGGCATGGAGATGGGTGCTTCGATTATTTCCCCATTCGCCGCCACGATGAATTAGATTGCGGCTGCCGCATGGCCAGATGAACCCGCTTATAGACGGTATGCCTGGAATTGGCCTAAACGCTCCGCCTTCGGGCGAAATTACGCGTGACTCTTCCTTGATTTGTCGAGTTAAATCAGTCGCGTTGCCTTCCTCATTATTTAATTCCGCCGCTAACTGCTTATTTTGACTGCCTATACTCGCGATGAGGTTTTCCTTGCTATGAAGCTGTTCTGCTAGGCTGTCTTTTTGTTTTTGCAAGTCGACGGTTAAAGAAGCGATGCGATTCTCCTCAGACAACAGGATTACTTGTTTTTGTTCGGTGGCCGTCTTGTTTTTCTCAATGGCGGCTTTAGCCGCTTCGATAACAGCCTTAGTATCTTTAATCTGCTTCACTAATTTCGCGTCTTGGTTAATGATTCTGGATAAGTAATAGACTTGGTGAAGTAAGTCTGAAAAACTTTTAGCGGATAATATGACTTCAATATAGGGTATTCCGCTGGACCTATAGAAATTGTTTGCCCGCTTATCAAGTACGACTGAGAGCTGCTTTAGTTTTTTTAACGCGTTGGCGTGTTCTTGTTGTTTCTGCTCGAGCTCTATTTGCAACATGTTAAGTTTAGCCTGTGTCACGCTCGTCTTTGTTTTGGCGGCGCTTAACTGCGTTCGCACTTTATCAAGGCGAGTTTGAATAGCGTACATATTGCTGTCCGCCTGTTTAATATCGGCATCAAGCTGAGATTTAGTCAGATTGTTCTTGTTGATTTTTTGCTTTTTATTATTTATTTGCTGATTAAGCGTATTCAGCTGCTGCTGTTTATTCGTCGACGAATAAGCGGTGGTCGAATAGATAATTGAAAAGACAAGAATAAAAACAAGCATGATTACTGACTTGGCAAAAAAATTAAGCTTAGTTGACTCTGCTTGCATACACTCATCCTTATTTAAAATCGCTATAATATATAATCGTCCTTTGCTATATTATACTAAAAGCGACCGCCATGTCATATTTAGCTGATTTGCTAAAGATGATTTGTCAAAGCAATTATTGCGTGATAAGGTTTCCCTTTGTATAATATATTTGCAACGCGGATGTGGCTCAGTGGTAGAGCATCACCTTGCCAAGGTGAGGGTCGCCGGTTCAAATCCGGTCATCCGCTCGAAAAATAAAAAGCTTTGCTTTTTATTTTTCGCCCGATTTACGATTTACGACTTACGGGCGGGAATTGTCTGTCCAACCAACAACCTCACTTGATTTGCTATATTAAAGGGTAAATAAATCAGGTCTATGAAAAAATATAAAAAGCTGGAAGATTACGGGATAATCGGCAATCTTGACACGGCGGCACTGGTCGGAAATGATGGTTCCATAGATTGGTGCTGCTTTCCTCATATAGAATCCCCCAGTGTTTTTGCCGCGTTGTTGGATAAGGACAAAGGCGGATATTTCAGCGTAACGCCGGTCGGCCCATATCGGTCATCGCAAAATTATATCGATAGGACCAATGTTCTACAAACTAAGTTTACAACCTCGGCGGGTAGTGCCGTCTTGACGGATTTTATGCCTTTGAAGGGCTGGGACAAAGCTGATAAGCTTTCTCATCAAGCCGTTTATCGCAAGATAGTTTGTGAACAGGGGCAAATCGACTTGGCGGTCAGTTTTCAACCTCGTTTTGACTACGCTCGCGCGAAGACAGTTCTTAAGCTGGATGATAAAGGCATCTTAGCTACAAGTAATAGTGAGCATATCTTTTTAAAAAGCTCGGCTCTGCTTAAAATAGAGAACGCCGGTGCCAAAGGCATTTTGAGTATGAAAGCCGGTGATGTTGCTTGGCTGGCGTTACAGTACGGTCATGAACGGCCGCTGGAAACCCAAAACGGTGAAGAGCTGCTGGACAAAACAGTCCAGTTTTGGTTGGGGTGGGTACACTCCTGCGAAGAGCAAAAATGCGTCTTCGGCGGAGCCTGGCACAATCTTATTATTAGGTCGGGCCTGGTTTTAAAATTACTTAATCATCAAGAGACCGGCGCGATATCAGCGGCCTTGACTACCTCCTTGCCCGAGGTAATCGGAGGTAATCGTAATTGGGATTACCGCTATAACTGGATTCGTGACGCCTCCTTTACGGTTCAGGCTCTCTACAATGTCGGACATATTAAAGAAGCCAAAAATCATCTTAATTGGTTTATGGGTATTTGCCATATACTTAAAGATATTTCCAAGACTCAGATTTTATACGGTTTACACGGTGAGCGAGCTCTTGACGAAGAAGAACTTTCCCACTTATCCGGTTATCGAAATTCTCGGCCGGTGCGCATCGGCAACGGCGCTGTCGGGCAAAAGCAGCTTGACATCTATGGTGAACTGGTCAGCGCTATCTATGATACCAGCCGTTTTGGCGAGGAGATATCGGAAAAACTTTGGCGGTTGGTTATAAAAATCGTGAATTATGTTACCAAGGTCTGGACGACCAAAGACTCCGGTATCTGGGAAGTTCGCAGCCGTCCGCAGAATTTTGTTTATTCTAAACTTATGTGTTGGGTTGCCTTAGACCGCGGTATCAAAATCGCCAAATTAAGAGATAAAGATTTTGTTCTTGATACCTGGCTGGTGGCCAGAGATGAGATAAAAAAAGCGATTCTTGAAAAAGGTTTCAGCCCGCGGTTAAATAGTTTTGTTCAATCGTTTGAGACGGAGTACCTTGACGCCACTGGTCTGCTGATTCCATTGATGGGATTGCTCCCCTTCGACGACCCTAAGATTCAGGGTACTGTTGACGCTGTCTTTAAAGAGTTGCTGTCTAAGGATGGATTAGTTTATCGCTATAAAAATGATGACGGACTTCCCGGCCGTGAAGGCGCTTTTCTTCTCTGCTCTTTTTGGTTGGTGGATGTCTTGGCGCTTTCAGGCAGAGCCGAAGAAGCTGAACGAATATTCAGCGGTGTCGTTAAGCACGCCGGCCCTCTAGGCTTATTAGCTGAGGAGATAGATGTAAACAGTGGGGAGATGCTGGGCAATTATCCCCAAGCTTTTAGTCATATCGGTCTAATCAACAGCGCGCTTTATTTAGGCAAAGCTAAGGGCAGGAAAGAGATAGGCCCCAACCTTGTAGTCGTTAATGAGCGGCTATGATTCTTAATATTAAAATTAAACTTTTGAGCTTTGTGTCAGACACTCTTCGCTCTCACCAAGAAGATTGTCGATTTCTGACTTAAGATTATTTTTATCGCGGAAACCGACTATTTCGCCTACTTCTCTGCCTTGGCAAAAAATTTTCATTGTCGGCGTACCCATAATGCCTAATTTTTGCGATAATTCCATATTTTCCGGCCCGGCCCGGCCGTTTAATTTAAGAAACGAAGCTTCATCATATTCGTTGGAAAGTTCTTCATAGACCGGATTTAACCGTTGGCACCAGACACATTGCTCATGCCAAAAATCTACGACAACCGGTTTATCTGAATTCATCACTTTTTGTTCCCAATCGGACGCGTTAATATCATTTGCCATAATCGTTCCTCCTTGTTAGTACCCGGCCGAGCATTTTCTTATTATTTACTCAATATCATTTTCCCCGTAAATATCATTACTAAAACTATCGGGGGTCAGGTCTTGCATTTTCGCAAAAGGGGTCGGATCTTCAATCTTGACATTAGCATTATAAGAAGTTGCTAATGTCAAGATTGAAGATCCGACCCCTTACAAAAGATGTGAAATCGTGATAAATTAGTTGAGCGGATTTTTAAATATGGCGACGTGGCCGAGTGGTTAGGCAGAGGTCTGCAAAACCTTGTACAGCGGTTCAACTCCGCTCGTCGCCTCGGAATAAAAAAGAGGAGCTTTACTTCTCTTTTTTATTCCTCCTGTGTATGTTTTACTTCTTACGTGTGCAATCTCGCTGGATTGGAGTGAACCTATAAAAACAGACAACCTAAATGGTAATCTCAGTCGTTATTGATATTATTTTTAATGTATAATTAACCTATGATAAAAGATATTGAATTATTAAAAAGATTTGAATATCGGCAAATCAGGGAAACGAAGTTATCGCATAGGGAATCACTAAGGATTTTTGCATCGATGTGGCAAGAGGCGGTTGATTTAGGTGTTTTGCCGCTTAAAGATCCCTTAGAAGGTATTGAAGTGGATATTAGAATCGCTAAGATATTGAATCAGGGCTTATGTTCGAAGAAATAATAGCTAATAAATAGTTTCAAAAAATCCGCATCTTCAGATAGAATATATAAAAATAGTTTCAATTTTGGGCGATTGGCTCAGGGGGAGAGCGCTTCCCTGACACGGAAGAGGTCACAGGTTCAAATCCTGTATCGCCCACCAG
>CAJVYJ010000089.1 GCA_913009475.1 uncultured Actinomycetes bacterium
CTGCGCTCTGCAGCTGTACATCATCTCACTTCTATGTTGTTTTTTTTTTTGTTTTTTTTACTTTTTTTTTTTTGTTTTTTTTTTTCAAGCAGAAGACGGCATACGAGATATATCAGTGTGACTGGAGTTCAGACGTGTGCTCTTCCGATCTAGCCGACATATCAAAATGGCCATGCCCGCTAAGATTAAATAATATCGTCTTCTTCTCACCAGTCTCTTTACACTCCAGTGCCTCATCAATGGTCGCGCGAATCGCATGCGCCGATTCCGGAGCGGGAATTATACCTTCACTCTTAGCAAATTGAATAGCGGCCGCGAATACCCGATTTTGATGATAGGCGACTGCTTCTATCAAGCCTTCATTATAGAGCAAGCTGATTATCGGTGAATCACCATGATAACGCAATCCGCCGGCATGGATACCGGCCGGCACAAAATCATGGCCTAAAGTATACATCTCCATCAGCGGAGTCATGCCGGCCGTATCACCAAAATCATACTTAAACTCTCCGGCCGTCAGCGTCGGGCAAGCTTTCGGTTCCACCGCGATTACCCGTAAATCTTTGCCGGCAAATTTATCAGCCAGAAAAGGAAAGGATATACCGGCTAAATTACTACCGCCGCCGCAACAGCCAATAATAATATCAGGATAATCGCCGACCAAGTCCAGCTGCTTTTTTGCCTCTTGGCCGATGATGGTTTGATGCAACAATACATGGTTCAAAACGCTGCCCAATGAATAATTAGTATCTTTTCTGCCGGCGGCATCCTCAATGGCTTCGGAAATAGCGATGCCTAGACTCCCTAAGCAATCGGGGTCGTCAGCTAGAATCTTACGGCCATATTCAGTTTGATCGCTGGGACTGGGGATTACGTCAGCGCCCCATACTTCCATCATCGAACGCCGATACGGCTTCTGCTCATAACTGATCTTGACCATATAAACCATACATTCCAGATCAAAAAAGTTACACGCCAGCGAAAGCGCGCTGCCCCACTGCCCGGCGCCGGTCTCCGTCGCCAGCCTGGTAATTCCCTCTTGCTTATTATAATAAGCCTGGGGGATGGAAGTATTGGGTTTATGGCTGCCGGCCGGACTGGCTCCCTCATATTTATAATATATCTTAGCCGGGGTACCCAATGCCGCTTCCAAACGCTCAGCACGAAAGAGCGGCGTCGGGCGAAATAAGCGATAAATGTCGCGAACAGGTTCCGGGATAGGTATCCAGCGGTCACTCGATACCTCTTGGCCGATAAGGGCCATGGGAAAGATGGCACTAAGGTCTTCCGGGCCGATAGGCTCTTTAGTCCCAGGGTTCAGCGGCGGCTTCATCGGCGCCGGTATATCCGCCAAAATGTTATACCATGAATCAGGTATCTCTTTTTCACTAAGATTGATCTTGATGTCTGACATAATTCCTCCTTTTGTTTATGATATGAATTTTAATGACTTATACTATATGCTCATCTAATCAGCCCCGATTAGTTCTTCTATTTTAGCCTTGATATCATCGCTTTTCATCAAGGCCGTTCCCACCAGAATACCATTAAATCCCACGTCTTTCAGTTTTGCAGCATCCGCCCTAGTAAAGATGCCGCTCTCGCTAATTATCGGGCGGTGTCCATGATAGTTTTTCATCAGCTTTAAACTGGTATTAATGTCAGTCTTCAACGTATTAAAATTACGATTATTTATTCCCAATACATCTGTTTTTGATTTAACGGCGCGCTTTAAATTATCAATATCAGATACCTCCAAGAGCGTTTCCAACCCTAGACGATGCGCCAACTCGATTAAACTGTTTAGAAGCAAGTCATCGCTGATTACACTGGTCATCAAAAGCACCGCGTCCGCCCCCTTACCTCTGGCCTCATAAAGCTGATATTCATCAAAGATAAAATCCTTGCGCAAAATGGGAATAGTGACCCGGTCCCGGACCAGCCGCAAATACTCGATTTTACCACTAAAATAGATAGGTTCGGTAAGAACGGATATCGCCGCCGCTCCCGCCGCCTCGTATAGGCCGGCTATTTCCGTCGGCTCAACAAACGATCTGATGCCTCCCATAGAAGGCGATGACCCTTTTATCTCCGCAATTAGATTTAGACGTGCCGGAGATAGGGCTTTACTTAAAGAGCGGACGGGCGGAAGGCCCTCGCAAAGCTGCTTTAGCTGACTTTGAGGAAGATTTTTTTGGGCGCTCTCTAAAGTATGGCGGCAATCAGCCAATATTTTATTTAACATTTAACCTCATAAGCAGAGACAAGCTCCACACCTACCCTATCTTCACGGGCGGAGATAAACTCCGCCCCTACACATTTAACTATTTTTCAATTTGGAATTGCGAAATGGGAAATTCGAATTTATTAATACATAGCCATCCAAGAGCTGATAAGTTCTTATAATTTCCAAATCCGAAATCCGCAATTACTCGTCTCCTGTCATTCCCATACCCGTTATATTTGTCATTCCCGCGAAAGCGGGAATCCACGGCCAACCGCGCTTTAATGCTTTACATACTCTGGTTTCAATACACCTCTTCACCTGGATTCCCAGTCAAGCTGAGAATGACAAACTTAGTGGCATTATTCTACGCTTTCATTTTACAAGCAAAGCAAGCTTTGCGGCTACCCGCTACCCTCTACGCTCTTATGGCAGAGATAAACTCCGCCTCTACACGGTATGCGCTTTAAAAAAAGATTTATTTATTCTCGGAGAAAAGCGTCTCGGAGGCTAGAGCGAGCATGGTCTCGCCGGGAGTAAAACTCCCAAGCGAGGAGCGCTGCCGAGAGCCGAACTGCGTTTTCCTCGCTGGGGAAAACGACAGCGTCTTTTCGAGAGAATTAAATAAACCTTTTACTAAACTCATATTTACTTCTTTTCTAATAATTACCCTCACAAGCAAAACAAGCTCCGCTCCTACTTAAGAATTAGTAAATCTAATTAATGCCTCCAATTTTGCTTGGGCGGCACCGCTGTCAATCGCCTCGGACGCCGGCGCCAAACCATCCTTTAAAGAGTCCACCCTGTCGGCCGCTACCAAAGCGGCGGCGGCATTAAGTAAAACCACGTCACGCGCCGGCCCGGCCACCCCGGCCAGCACCGACTTACTGACGCTAATATTATCCGCCAATGAACGGCAACGAATATCATCAAGCGCAGCCGTCTGCAAATCAAGGCAATCAAGTTCAACATCATAGTTTTCCACTAAACCACCTTTTAGCTCCGAAACCTGACTATCCCCGGTAATAGTCAGCTCATCCAGACCTTGACCATGTACGACTAAAGCATGATTAACACCCAGGTTACGCAGCACTTTAGCAATAACAGGCGCAAGCTTGGGGTCATATACGCCTAAAACCTGAGCTGTCGCTTGCGCCGGATTAGTCAACGGTCCCAGTATATTAAAGACTGTGCGGATGCCAATCTGCCGCCGCGGACCGATCGCGTACTTCATGGCTTTATGCATCATCGGGGCAAACATAAAACCGATGCCGACTTCATCAATAGCTGCCTGGACCTTTTCCGGGCCGATCTCTAAATTGATACCCAAACCTTCCAATAGATCCGCGCTGCCGCAGTGGCTGGAAACTGATCTGTTCCCATGTTTCGCTACCGTAACACCAGCTCCAGCCGCAACAAACGCGGCTGTAGTCGAAATATTAAAAGTTCCTGTCAAGTCACCGCCTGTCCCACAAGTATCAACCACAACTTTAGCTTTAGGGTTGATAGGGACCGCCTTATCTCTCATTACTTGAGCAAAACCCGATATCTCATCAACGGTCTCACCTTTCATCCTTAAAGCGGTAATCAAGGCGGCTATCTGAGCATCCGTAGCCTGGCCCTCCATGATTTCCGTCATTGCCGCCGTCGCTTCCGCCGTTGATAAATCTTCCTTATCAACTACTTTTTTTATCGCTTCAGTAATCATTGATAACCTCCTTATAATCAAACAACTACAAGTAAAACTGTTTAATAATTTATAATTTTATATTTATTCTATAACTGACACGTTTTGTCATCCCTGACCCACCTTACACTTGTCATTCCCGACTCCGATCGGGAATCCACGGCCAGTCTTGCTTTTTAATGCTTTATTTATTCTAATGCACCTCTTTACCTGGATTCCCAGTCAAGCTGAGAATGACAAATTTAATGGTATGGCAATGGCAAACATCTTTCTCCGCACTTTTAAGATGATACTTGTTAGCTTACTCATTTTTCGAGCTTGTTTTGTGCAAATAAACATTAATAAAGCTGATAAATTTTTTAAATTGATCCGGCGCCTTTTTTAGATTTACAAAAACCTCAGCGGCATTTACTCTTATATATTCATGAAATTAGATTTTCTTCCAAAATTTTTAATCTCTCATTGACTAGCTCGATATTTGTCACTTTGCCTCTTTTTAAATATCCTGACTGGAATAGCGTTTACTTAAAGCCTGGTTTTGAACTCGGCGAATTGGTTCAGTGTCGAAATATTCTCTTCGAGCTGCCACAATAAATTTAATCCGCGCCATATCATTAATTTTAAAAATCAATTCCCCCTGGCCGGCAACGATAAATTTCATTAAGGGCGGAGCCTGGTTTAAAATCGCAACATCAATATCCGATCGCTTAAAAATCAGCATTAAATCGGATATCAGCGATATCTGCGCATCTCCATACTTATCAACGCCCACCTGATCGTTAAATAGAACCGCTACGTCTACGTCACTTAAGAATGTAGTTATCGCCATTTCTAGCTACATTTCAAGAAAATTTTTCAGTATCTTTTTCCCCTCAGCGGTCAGAATCGATTCCGGATGGAATTGCACTCCTTCAACCATAAATTTTTTGTGCCTGATACCCATAATAATACCATCTTTTGTTTCGGCTGAGATCTCAAATACCTCAGGCAGACTAGCGCGCTCAGCAATTAATGAGTGGTATCTGGTCGCTATAAAAGGATTGGAAAGTCCTTTAAAGATAGTTTTCCCATCATGATAGATCATGGAAGTTTTACCGTGAACCGGATATTCACCTCTGATTATCCGGCCGCCAAAAGCTTCGGCTATCGCTTGATGTCCGAGACAGACACCCAAAAGAGGAATTCGGCCGGCAAATTTCTTAATCGCCTCTACCGATATTCCCGCTTTAGCAGGCGTACAAGGGCCGGGTGAAATTAATAGCTTATCCGGTTTTAACTCGCTGATTTCCGATAAAGTAATTTCGTTGTTGCGATAAACTTTTTGGTCAGCACCCAGCTCACCAAGGTACTGCACTAAATTGTAAGTAAAAGAATCATAGTTATCTATAACTAAAATCATCTGCTCGCAAAACTCCTAACATAGTTGAGCATCAACTGGCGCCGTTTAGCTACGCGCTCGTTTGCGCCTCCGCGACTTCCACCGCTTTCAAAGCGGCCTTAGCTTTGTTTAATGTTTCCTTATATTCCGCCTCCGGGTCAGAGTCGGCAACAATACCGGCGCCCGCCTGCACATACGCTACATTATCGACAACCACAATAGTACGAATCGTGATTCCGGTATCCAAATTGCCGGAAAAACTGAAGTAACCGAATACGCCCGCGTACGGCCCGCGCAAATTCGGCTCCAGCTCGTCGATGATCTCCATCGCTCTTATTTTCGGAGCGCCTGATACCGTGCCGGCCGGAAAAGCGGCTCTGAGAAGATCATAAGCACTTTTATCAGCGGCTAAAATACCGCTTACCTGCGAAACAATATGCATAACATGCGAATAATGCTCAACGAACATTAAATCATCGACTTTGACCGTCCCCGGCCGGCAGACGCGCCCCAAGTCATTACGACCCAAATCAACCAACATTATATGCTCGGCTCGTTCCTTAACATCATTGAGCAACTCATCTGCCAGACGGCGGTCTTCTTGCTCGTTATCACCGCGTCTTCTGGTGCCGGCTATCGGACGCGTTATAGCAAAGTCACCATCAACCTTTACCAGAGGTTCTGGTGATGAAGCAATCATCGTCATATCAGTAAATCTTATATAAGCTAAATAGGGAGAGGGATTAATAGTCCTTAAGACACGATAGATGTCGAAAGGGTCAGTGGTAACCGGCATAGAAAACCGCTGAGATATGACGGTTTGTAGGATATCACCGGCTAAAATATACTCTTTTACTTGCCGTACAGCACGCATGAAGTCGTCTTTAGACATATTAGCGCTTATCTCCCGTCCGGAAGAACCGGTTTCGCTTAAAGGGCTTATGGTTACCGGTGCCCGCAACTTTACGATTATTTCTTCTATCCGCTCTGTCGCCAACTCATAATTTTTATCATTATTACCGTCAGAGCGAGCGTTAACCAACACTTTTACCCTATGTTTTAGGTGGTCAAAAATAACTACCGTATCGGTAAAGATAAAACGCATCTCAGGCAAATTTAAATCATCAATACCGGTACGAGGAATTGATTCAAAATAACGGATGCTGTCATAACCGACATAACCAACGGCGCCGCCAAAAAAAGGCGGTAAGCCCGGTAACGGCGCGGAACGGTACTCTTTCATTAATCCTTCGATAACTACCAGCGGATCAGCAATATCATTAAGTATCTCTTCTTTTTCCCCGGTTATTGTAACTTGCCCCCGGCGGCAAGAGACCATTAAAAATGAGTTAACCCCGATAAATGAGTATCTGCCTAATAATTCGCCGCCCTCAACACTTTCCAATAAAAAAGAGTTGTCGCCGCCGGCCAATTTTACGAAAGCCGAAACCGGTGTATCGGCATCAACAATAATATCGCGATATATCGGTATTAAATTATAATCAACCGCTAAATTTTTAAATTGTTTTTTGGTTATCGAATAATTCTTCATTTTCCCTTTTCAATACATAAATATATAAACATAAAGCCTTCACAGGCGGAGCAAGCTCCGCGGCTACACATTTCACGCCCTTATTTGCCCTCTCCGCTCATAAAGCGCCAGATAAACTGGCGCGCTACACATCTACGTTCTACGCTTTCATTCCCACTGTCATTCCCGACCCACCTCACGCTTGTCATTCCCGACTCCGATCGGGAATCCATGGCCAACCGTGCCTGTTAATGCTTTACATACTCTTATTTCCAATGCACCTCTTTACCTGGATTCCCAGTCAAGCTGAGAATGACAAGCTTAGGAGAGCTAAGTATGACAAAAAGCGTCAGCTTTCACGGACGGATGCAGCCCGCCCTACATGTTTTGCACTTTTAT
>CAJVYJ010000090.1 GCA_913009475.1 uncultured Actinomycetes bacterium
TTTTTATGTGTTGATTAGATTTGTAGTATTCGTTTTTTTTTTTTTTTCAAGCAGAAGACGGCATACGAGATATATCAGTGTGACTGGAGTTCAGACGTGTGCTCTTCCGATCTGTTGCCTTTCCATTATAATTATTATTATTTTGCTTATTTTGCTGTTGTTTTTTTGCGCCGTGCCCAAACAGCATCGGGCTAAGAAAAAAGCCGCGCCGGTCAGGCGGGAGCGGACTGAGCCCAGCAAAGGAATAATAGGCGCCGCCCGCTATGAAGACCTTAGTGTTTTGAAAACATATACTATAGGCAGGCGGTCCACTACCTCAAAAGGTGTTTTCGCGGTCCTGAATTTTAAGCTTATTAATATATCATCTTCAAAACAAGTCGCGGATTTGTTTATGTTTAAGCTTCAAGATACCGGCGGGCGGCTCTACCAGCCCGATATCGATCTAACTGAGAGATATTATAATCAGCAGGGGCGGACTTTTAGGTGGCCGCAGGATATAAAGCCCGGACAATCTATACCGGTTGCCATTGTTTTTGACACAATGCGGGGTCAGAAGAAATTCAAGCTGGTTGCTAAAGGTTTTGATCTAACAGTTGATAAATTTATTACTCTGTCAATAAACAGCTACAGCGAGAGCGGCAAACCGGTTAATCTAATGCCGGCCAATCCTCAATAAGCTTCAGAAGGTTTGTCGCCGGCATCTACGTTGTCAGCCTGCAAGCTTTCATCAGGTCAAATACCAAAATTATGTTCCCCTCAGAAAGCTTGCGTCTTCCTAGTATCTGCTCAGCGACAAACCTTCTGGTCCACAATTATCAATTTACGGACTATTTTTTTATGTGCTTTCCGGCGGCATCTACGTTGTCAGCCTGCAAGCTTTCATCAGGTCAAATACCAAAATTATGTTCCCCTCAGAAAGCTTACTGGTAACAGAATATTTTTGATTTTCTTCCCTTATTAAAGGGGGATATGAGGGTGACTTCGCGTTCTCTTTCCCCTCCCCAAGCTGCGTGCGAGTTAGCCATATTTCTCCCTCCCCTTCGACGGGGGAGGGCCGGGGTGGGGGTGTACCGTCATTCCCCATGCCCTCACGCTTGTCATTCTCAGCTTGACTGGGAATCCACGGCCCGCCGTGCCTTTTATCACTTTACAGACTTTGGCTCCAATGCACCTCTTCACCTGGATTCCCAGTCAAGCTGAGAATGACAAAAAGCGTTAGCTTTCACGTTTTTTCTACCCTCAACCCTCTACACTCTACCCTTGCACTGTTGTCATCCTCGACCTGATCGGGGATCCATAACCAACCGTGCCCTTTAATGCTTTTATTTGTTCTGGCTCCAATGCACCTCTTCACCTGGATTCCCAGTCAAGCTGAGAATGACAAATATAGGGGAGCTGAGAATGACAAATATAGGGGAGCTGAGAATGACAAATATAGGGGAGCTGAAATCTATGTGATTATCCATCTTACTTATTTTTTTGGCTTCTTCGTGGGCTTGGCGGGGTTCAAAAATTCCGCAATCTTCCAGCGGTTGCCTTTTTTAGAAACCGCCAGCAACAAGCGCTTTTTCTCATTTGTGGGGGAGGTTATGGCTTGGCTGGTATCACGAGAGATAAAATAACTTTGGTCGCGATACAAAACCGTGGCACCGGCATAAGGCTTATTGTAATTATTAACCGTTATGTTCAAATTACTGAAACGTCTGATCTTGATTCTACCCTTTTGTGCTTCATCGCTGATATTCTTAGATAATCCGGTCAAGGCGCCGTTGGTTAGGGCTAAACTAAGTTGGGAGGTATCATCGCGTGTTTCGGCGATGGTTTTAAAGTCAAAACGGATATCCTTGGCCAGCTTTTGCTGATCTTTGGCCGGTAAATTATGGCCGACGGCTTTAATCTTGGGCTTCGCCTTCTTTGGTTTGGTGGTTTTAGTTGTTTTGGCGCAGCCAACTATAAGCAGGCCGATTGCCGTCAATACTAGTAAAATAAGTAGAAATTTCTTGTTTTTCATTTTGTTTCCTTTAAATATTTGTTTAAAGATATTATAATGATAAGTTATAATAACACAAACAAATGGAGGAGAGCGACGCGAGGGTTGTATTAACATACTCGAAATCGGGGTTGTTTAAGTTATATTGTCATTCCCATATCATAGGTTTGTCGTTCTCGGTATCATAGGTTTGTCGTTCTCGGTATCATAGGTTTGTCGTTCTCGGTATCATAAGTTTGTCATTCTCAGCTTGACTGGGAATCCAGGCACGACGGTCGTTTTTGCCCCTCTTGTTAATGGGGTTGGGAATGGCGTAAACAGTCGCTAATTATAGTTTTAATTAAATAAGAGGTTAGCATGGATTTAAATAACTTGGATATAAATAAAATATTACATTTGGATACGGTAGAAAAGTTCTTAAACCG
This sequence comes from uncultured Actinomycetes bacterium, assembly GCA_913009475.1. Lineage (GTDB taxonomy): Bacteria > Actinomycetota > Aquicultoria > CAJVYJ01 > CAJVYJ01 > CAJVYJ01. The sequence continues at coordinate 2,416 of CAJVYJ010000090.1, forward strand.
CTTCGAGAAGTTGCCTTTACGGGTTTACGAAGGCCAATGCTCCGGCAAACGGGGCGACCAGGAACGTTCCTGCCGACTTTGCTTTGAGGCTTGCCCGCATGGAGCCATAACGCTTGGTGATGAGTTAAGCATTGATTTTAAGAAATGTGACGGCTGCGGTTTTTGCGCCAACGTCTGTCCCTCCGGTGTTTTTGAGCCGTTGACTACCGATGATTATTTATTGGCCCACATAAAACCGTTAGCTGAAAAAGATCATAATATTGCTTTTATATGTCCTAAGACTAAAGAAAAACATAGCGACCAGGCAGTTGTTCAACTGGCTTGCTTGGGACGGCTAAATGAAGTCCTTCTAATCGGGGCGAACGTTTTTGGCGCCAAACAGCTTTGGTTTGACACCAGCGCTTGCTCCGGCTGTGAGCTGGAGTCGGGTCTGGCCCAGGCTCGACAAGCCGTCGATAACAGCCAAAAAATCTTAGCTGCTTTTTCCCACACTATGCAGGCCGGTTTTGCTCCTAAGCCACCCGGTGATTGGCTAGTAAAAGCACAGCCGCGGAATTCACAAGAGATTGGTTCCAGCACGCGGCGTGAGTTATTTAGCGGACTTTATCGCCAAGCACTTGTCGGTGGCGCTGAAATAATCTCCAACCGTCTTGAGCCGATTTTTGGCTCAGAAGAGAAATTACCTTTAGATTACCGGTTGCCGCGTCGCCGGGAACTGTTGTTGATGCTCATCAGAAAACTCGGTTCGCCTACCCAGGCCGACATCAGTGCTGATGGTCTGGCGTTTACGGACCTAACCATTAATGATGATTGTACTTTTTGCGGCAATTGCAGCCTTTTTTGTCCAACCAAGGCTTTAACGGAAGAAAAAGATGATAAGCGGGGGAAGATTCTATTTTCGCTGCCGAAATGCACCAAATGTAATTTATGTAAAGTAGTTTGCCCGACTAGAGCGATTACTTTTGTGGATGAATTTCCCGTCAAGGCTCTAATTGACAACAGCAGCAGTGAGTTGATAGATTATAAGCTCGCGAAATGTAAAAAGTGTCAGCAGTCTTTCGGTACTAATATTCCCGGTAAAACTATCTGTCCCTTCTGTGAGCAAAGGCAGGCGAAATTAAAGGACGATTCGTTCTCCTAAAGATGAAGATGAAAAAATATTTAAATATTTATAACATTTCTCGATTATTAATCATTTTATTCATTGTCGCCGCCGTGACGGCGGCTTTGCAATTACCGGCCGCGGCGACCGATACCGTACCTCACGGTACCTATTCCAGTAATTCTTTTCTTTGCTTTAGATGTCATAAGATCCACGAAGCGCCGAACAAGCGCTGGCAAGATACGCGTAAAGGCACTTTTCTACTTAAGAACAGCGATGAAAAAGCCGTCTGTTATACCTGTCATGACGGTTCCGGCAGTACTTATAATGTTAAGGCGGAGTTCGGCGACGATATGAACGGCGGCACCACTAAAGCCTCGGCTCACCCGGTTTATAACGGCACTATCGTCTGTACCGGCTGCCACTCTCCCCATAAGAACATTGAGAACTTTGACTCCACTCATACGCCGGATGAGGTCGTCAGGTTGTTACGCGGCAATTTTGGCACTTTTTTTGGTTACGTGGTTGACGCTTTAAACAGCGCCTGGTCTGATAGAGGCGCGGAGCCGGGTTTTAATTTTCCCGCGCAGAAAAAATTGACTAACGAGAATGATATCTGCGGTTCCTGCCACGGCGCGAGCTCGACTATGACCGCCGGTGATCATCTTACCTATTTTGATAATACGCCGCACGATACCGCCCTGCCGAACCCGCCGCCGCCGGCTAAAAGTAAAATCAAGTGTCTTAATTGTCATGAATGGCACGGCTCCGACATTAAGCCGCTATTACGCTCGCCTATTAACGGCCATGCAGTTTCCGGTCCTAATAATACGGTCTGTTATTCCTGCCATATACCGGCTGCCGGCGCTTACAGCGGGCAAACGTTGTTTAAAAAGGTTAAACATTCAACGGTAACCACCTCGACTATTGCTTCCGTTATCTGGCCGTCTTCAACTTATCAGCCTGGTGGTTGCCTTAACTGCCATAATCCGCATGGTACGGCCAGTACCAACTATCGCCGGGCGGCGGAGAACGCTCTTTGCGCTACTTGCCATGAGGCCGGCACTTTGCCGGCGGCTTATTCATTCAGAGGGATGGCCGCCTTTAACCAAACTCCGCATGCCGATACCGGTAATAATTATACCAAGTGGCCGTTTCCGGCTGAGACGGGCGCGGCTATCGGATTGGGTGGCTCAATGGCCGGTGAGTGTATCAACTGTCATAATCCGCACGGTCAAGATAACGGCGCCGGTGGTTATTATCCAAAATTAACCTTAAGAAATGAGGAGAATCTTTGTTACGGCGGCGGCTCGTCCAATTGTCACGCGTCTGTTAACGGTTCCGTCAACGGTATAAATATCAAGGCGCGCTTTACCGCCAATGCCAATAATCGGACCCATCACAACATCACCGATGCTGATCAAGCCGCGCCCGACCAAGGCGGGACCTCAAAAGTAGAGTGTATTAACTGCCACGACCCTCATATTAATAAGCGGTCCGCTAAAAACGTAGACCCTGATAACCGTTACACGCTTTTTACTAAGACAGTCAACGACGTAACCTTATATCCTAAAGATTTTATTCAGCCGGGTCCGGCCGCGGGTAAAGACTCATTATTGCTTGGTTGGAATCCTAATACTAATTTCGGCACGGCTAATAATTTTTGGGTCGGTAAAAAATGGGGTCAACCAACTCGCGCTATCCTGCAATTCGATTTAAGCTCGCTCCCAGCGACCGCCACCATTACCAGTGCCACTCTTTGGCTGCCGCAGACAGCCGGCGGTATAATTACGTTACCGCTGACAATCAATGTTTATCGTAATTTGACTTCGTGGGACGAATCGTCGGTTACTTATAATGCCAGACCGGCTACAAGTACGGTTATTTCCGGCTCAGCGACGATGGACAATACCGGCGTTTGGCGTTCTTGGAGTATTACTTCTCTGGCACAAAATTGGTTAAACGGTACTTATCAAAATTATGGGATGACTTTGGCGGCGCCCGCGGCGGAGAGCTCCGCCGGCGATTGGTATCGCGAGTTCTACACCTCCGATCAGCTAACTAATCCGCCGCCCGCTTACACCCGTGCTCAGCGGCCTAAGCTGGAAGTCCAATTTACAACCACACCGCCGCCGCAACGTAAAGATTATATTACCTTTTGCGGCCGCTGCCACGGCGTTATGCTGCCGGCCGGTGTTAAGTTTCCGGCGGGGCCGCCCGGAGTGCGGCAGATTATTCCCAATTACACTAATACCGGCGCCGGCGGTGATTTTCATGGCGGTCGTGTCTCCTCCGGTAAGTTTTCCGGTTCCAGCTTGCCCCTTGACGATGAACTTATCGGGCCGTACTATTTTGGCATCGGCGCTCTGGCTTGTGTTGACTGCCATGATCCGCATGGTTCTAAAAACGCTTACGCACTCAAAGAGAGCATAAACGGCAATAATAATCTGACCGTGCCGCTGACGATAAACTCTTCCAACTATACGCAGGTGCAAAAGTTCTGCGGTTCTTGCCACACCTTTACCCATACGCCCGATTACAACTGTTTTAGCTGCCATTTCCACGGCGCTAATAATGACGGCACCACTTCAGGCACACACTTTTTCTAGAAGCGCGGCCGCCAACCCTCTACGCTCCCCCTTTCACGCTTGTCATTCCCATTGCCCTCACGTTTGTCATTCTCATTGCCCTCACGTTTGTCATTCTCAGCTTGACTGGGAATCCACGGCCCACCGTGCTTGTCACTTCCGCCCCACTTACGTTTGTCATTCTCAGCTTGACTGGGAATCCACGGCCCACCGTGCCTTTTAAATTCTCATGGTTTTATCTCTTCCAGCGTTTGTGGGCCTGACATCTTTATTAGGTAGTGCATGTTTTTCCATGGATCCCCGATCAGGTCGGGGATGACAAGCACTGTTATTCCGCCCCACTTACGTTTGTCATTCCTCACGCCCTCACGCTTGTCATTCTCAGCTTGACTGGGAATCCACAACCCACCCGTGCCTTTACGTCCTTAAATTTCTCGCTTTAGACTTCCGACTCTGGACTCGCATTTAACATTTTCCCCCGCCCCTCTACGCTTTTTCCTCATACCCCCATACCGTTTACCGCCTGAAAATAACCTTTAACAAAAAATTAGTACCGTATACCAAATATTTATTGTCTTGCTATATAAGCGTGGGTAAAGTTTAGCTAACAAAGCAGCATCACACTTTATTCAATGTAACAGCTGTTACATTAATAGGTCTAAACTTACTGACTGATATAGACAAATAAATCTAATAACGAGAAGGAACAATGGATAAATCATTAGCTTCACCAGCAATCGCTGTTTCCAGTTGCCTTAATCATATATTGATAATCGAGTAGGACCGCGACCCTTGCACCTTAAGGAGAGTGGCCCTTTTTTGTATCTACTTATATGTACTTTGAAAACTAAATACTGATTATAAAGCTAAATCCCTGGCGATCTATCTTTAGTTCCTTATATCTAAACAAGCAGTGGACGCATCAGACGCCACCAACCCGGCCGGTTACGGCCAGCAGATAAAGGAGCGCGCACCTTAAGAGGTCGACAGGTAAAGCTTTCATAATAAGAGACCGGGATTTTTCCGGTCTCGACAAAGTGGGTCTTCATGACCACTTATCCCACAAGGAAGGAGGGAATGATGCTATGAATAGAC
>CAJVYJ010000091.1 GCA_913009475.1 uncultured Actinomycetes bacterium
ACCACTCTTTGGCGCCGGTAAACTTAGTGCCGTTTGAGGGCAAGACAAACGCTTTTACATCGCGCTGAGTCGCGTAGCCGTAAAGAATAGCCAGATCATCTTTATTGTCGCCGTTAAAATTGCCGGCGGTTAATTTTGAGCCGGACCAGTCCCAATTGCCGGGGCCGGCGTGCCACCACTCTTTGGCGCCGGTAAACTTAGTGCCGTTTGAGGGCAAGACAAACGCTTTTACATCGCGCTGAGTCGCGTAGCCGTAAAGAATAGCCAGATCATCTTTATTGTCGCCGTTAAAATTGCCGGCAGTTAATTTTGAGCCGGACCAGTCCCAATTGCCGGGGCCACTGTCCCACCAAAGTTCAGGTTTATCAAATGAGCCACCATTAGAGATAAATACCCAAATCTTACTTCTAGAACCTTTATAACCATACAATATAGCTATGTCAGAACGGCCGTCACCGTTAAAATCGCCTACCACCGTCTTGCTGCCGGCCCAATCCCAATTACCAGGGCCGCTCTCCCACCAAAGTTCCGCAATCGGCGCCTTTGCTACAATTAGTTTGCCGCTGGACGACCAGACGCTAGACACTGAGCCATCCACGGCCCGTATTCTAATCTGAAAATCACGGCTATCAATATTCGGCAGCCGCCAATCATAACTGGTAGCTCCCGGCGATGTCGCCGCGGTTATCTCCGTCCAACGACCGGAATCAGCGGCTGTTGTATAAGCCAAATTATAACTTAAGTTCTGTCCACCTTGGTCATCCCATTGAATACGAATAGAATCACCGCCTTTCAAAGATTCACCGCCTTTGGGATAAGTTATTTTAGGAGCAATTAACGCCCTGCTCTCCACCGCGGCGGCCGCATCCAATAGACCATATCCATACTTTGTATCATATCCGGCCGCACCTAAATCTTTAGCTGTACTGGTTAATATCTGATAAACGTCCGCGGCGCTGTTAACACCTTGAGAAATCAAGAGCGCAGCTACTCCGCTGACATGAGGTGTTGCCATCGATGTTCCCTGGTATAGATAGTAACCCTCGGTTGTCGGATCACGACTACCAATAGTTTGCTGTAATATTCCATCAGCTAAATTATCGCCATTTTGGTCGACCCTGGTATCACCACCAGGCGCGGAAATATCCAAACCGGGTCCATATTGAGAATACCAAGCAAGATTTTTATTATAATCAGTGGCGGCCACGGAAATGACTGAATCATAAGCGGCCGGATATATAAGATTATCCCGGGAACCATTACCAGCTGCCGCTACTACCACTACATTTTTTTGATTACGAGCATAATTGACGGCATCTTCCATTGTTTTCGAAGGATAATCCGAACCCAAACTTAGATTTATTACTTTAGCTCCATGGTCAGCCGCCCATCTAATGCCATCGGCTACTCCGGATGTCGTGCCCCAACCGTTACTGTTCAATACCTTCACCGGCATAATCGTAGCTCCATAAGCGATGCCCGCTACACCCCGGTTATTATTTGTACTTTGAGCAATCGTGCCCGTCACATGTGAACCATGGCCGTTGTCGTCATCGGGGTGCGAATTATTAGCTATAAAATTCCAGCCTCCGGTAAAGTGCGTGGTCGCTAAGTCCGACAACCGATGAAAATTACTATAATTTTCATAGGCAACACCGGTATCTACCACCGCTACTACAGCTCCCTGACCGGTACTTATATCCCAAGCCGTCGGCATATTGATTTCAGATAAATCCCATTGATAATGATAAAGGGGGTCGTTGGGAACCATCTCCGCTTTAACTAACTGATTTTTTTCGGCGTACTCGACTTCCGGTTGGTTTTTCAAATCATTTATCGTCTTATCTACATTAGCCGTCGCGTTGACCTCGGCCAACCGATAATCCGAATCCACCGGATTCTTTTTAATCTCAGCGTCTTTACCTTTTATTATGTTAATCTTTTCGCCGGTTGGAACTTTAGGCTTGAATTTAACAATGATTTCATTCTCAACCGCTTTCTTTAAACCCGGATCCGCCTTGTCACTTTGAGCTAAGGCTGTCAACGGCATTAACAGAAAGACCGTTAATAATAAAAGTATTGTAATCGTCAGTATTTTTCGCAGCATCCTAAACATCGATATTACATTCCCGGATGTGACGGATATTAATCAGTAACTAGGCTGTCTTAGTGCTGTTTTAGTGATTATTCTATTGCTTGAGAGGTAAGATTATTTCGCGTGGTAAGAAGGATTTGCGGCCGCAGATTGGGTTTTTCCGCGCTCCTAAGATGCTTTGGATAATTTTTTTCGTAGTGCCCGATATTTTGGTTCATTGTCTTTCCAGATAGCCAAAATAGGACTGGCAATGAAAATAGAGGAGTAAGCTCCGGATATTAAACCCACCATTAACGCAAAAGCGAAATCGCGCAATGTCTCACCACCGATAAAAAATAGCGTAGCGACAGGAATCACTGAGGTGATAGAGGTATTTATCGAACGCCGCAGTACTTGATTTATTGATGTATTTACCATCTCGATATAAGTCTGCTTTTTTAAACCGGCCGCATTCTCACGAATACGATCAAAAACAACAATAGTATCGTACATTGAATAACCAAGGATAGTTAAAAAAGCAGCTATGGTGGAAGTAGTGACTTCCCGCCCAATCAGAGAATAGAGCCCAATAGCGATCAATACATCGTGAGCCAGCGCGATAACCGCCGCTGTCCCCATTTTTAGTTCAAAGCGTAAAGATATAAAGCCCAGAACAACTGTCAATGATAATAGGAGCGCAACCAGCGTTCCCCTAGTCAATTGCCGCCCCCAAGTCGGCCCTACGGTCTGAATGCTAAAATCTGTTGCTCCCGCGACCCTTAGCACTGATTGAGCTTTTTTTTGGTCTCCAGCGCTTAACTGCCCAGTGCGGATTAGTATTTCTTTATTATTATTACCCACTGACTGAATAACACTGTCTTCTAAATTTAGCGGTTTAAGACTATTGCGAACATCAGCAACAGTGATAGTATTTTTATATTTAACGTCAAATAAAGTACCGCCCTGGAACTCGATTCCAAAAGTCAGCCCTTTGATAATTAAGCCCGCGATGCCAATGGCAATAACTATCCCGGAAAGAATAAACCAAATATTGCGGCGACCGACAAAATCAATGTTTGTTTTCACTTAGACTTCTCCACCCCGATAAAAGCAGGATTCTTAAATAAGGAAAATTCTGACAGCGTTTGCAGTGCCGGTCTGGTAAAAAAGAAGGCAGTAAAAACATCAGTTACAGTGCCAATGCTTAAAGTAAAGGCGAATCCCCGCACCGGTCCGGCGCCAAAATACACATAAGAAAGAAAAATCAAAGTCAACGCGATAATAAGTGATACGGCATCAGCATCGATTATAGTGCGAAACGCGTAAGTAAACCCTTGGCCCGCAGCCGAACGCGGCGACTTGCCCTTATTGACTTCTTCTCGAAAACGCTCAAAAAAGACAACACTGGAATCTGAGGCTAAACCGATCGTCATAATAATCCCGGCAATGCCCGGCAGCGTCAATGTCGCCTTGATAAGTATTAATATTCCACCAAACAGTGCGGAAAAAATAATCAGTCCGGTAATTGAGATAAGCCCCAAGCCTCTATAAGCAAGAAGAAGGTAGAGAGCAACCAACGCTAATCCTATCAATCCGGCTCTCAAACCTTGATCCAACGAATCCTGACCCAAAGTCGGACCAATAATTCTCTTTTCCGTCACTTCCAGATTTACAGGTAAAGCACCGGTATTTAAAACCAACACCAGGTTCTTAACTTCATCCAAGGAAAATTTGCCGGTGATTTCAGCACTGCCGCCACTGATTTTCGCGTTTACATTCGGTGACGACATGACTTTACCGTCCAAAACTATCGCTAACTTTTTCCCCACTAAAGCACCGGTAACCTTTTCAAAACGACGCGCCCCTTGAGAAGTAAAAACCATATTCACTTTCGGCGCTCCCACTTGGTCAAACCCGACCGAAGCAGACTTTAAAGACTTTCCCGTCATGACTGTCGGCCAATGCTTGGGGTTACTGTCCGTATCGGAAACCGCCTTGAACTCCAAGAGTGCTGTCTTACCGATAATATCCAAAGCCTTTTGAGGGTCTTTGATTCCCGGTAGTTGCACGATGATATTGGGCGTTCCAACTTGCCGTTCTATTTGAGGTTCCGCTACACCTAAAGCGTTAACACGCTGTTCAATAATAAACTTGGCTTGTTTAATGGCGCTCTCTGTTACCTTGGCCTGTTTAGTCTCTTTGGCTGTCAATACCACATTCATGCCACCGCGTAAATCCAACCCTAAACGAGGCTTAGTACTAAACATCAAGTACAAAGCAATGGCAGCCAGAAGAAATACAACCAATAACGATATTAGATCTTTTTGTCGGTTTTTCAATTGATCTTCTCCAAATTTATTACTGTGTATCTCAATTCGTCGGCAATTGCCAGGCAAGCCATTACATATTGTAACATTAGAAGTCTTTAGCGCAATAGCAAATATTAATTTTCAAAGAATAGAAAATTATTAATGAATGGAATCATGTGGTCTTATTTCAAGTATTACAAATGTAAATGAAACTCGAGTTTCATTTAGGAACACATAAATTACCCCTGGTTCCTAAGTTAATTTCGTATTGTTTATTATCAAATTAAATTCACAGTCCAAAAATTTTGCAGCCTGACGACACATTACCATCCTGGACAAAAAAATCTCAAAATACTCCATTACCTGGCTTATCTTAGTATCAATATCAATTTCCAGAGTAATGGTACCGTTTTCACCCTCAACCCGTAGAAAAGAACGCTTGGCAGCATAATTAACTCTGTCATGAATATCAAACTTCGCCATATCCCGATTTCTAACGCGTGAGCGATGAACATCTGATTTATCGGCAATTATGGTAGCGGCTCCAATCTCACTGGTAGCCCAACCATAATCTTCCTCATGATTGCCGATGGCACTCATTATGCCGACGACTTCCGCCATTGGAAATCCCTTTTTTTCTAAAACCGACTTAGCCAACAGCGAACCGGAAACACCATGAAAACTACGGCTGATAGAATTACCGATATCATGAAGATAACCCGCGATAGCCGCCAACTCGGCGGTACGACTTGGAAACGACAAACGCTCCATAATATTATAACTGATATGAGCCACCAGGTCGGCATGACGAAAACCATGCTCAGTATAGCCCAAGGCGCTCATCGAGCGATCAGCCTGTTCAACAAGGGCCATGACATCAGACATTTCCTTAACATCCTTCAGGGTAAACTCCATGTAAACCTAACCTTTAATCTTTTTTTTCTCTGTTGCGGAAACAGCTCTCTGGCTGATATTAACCACGACTTTAGGCGCAATCTCTAATTCCAGACTATCTTGATTAAGCGATATGATCTTACCGTGAATACCGCCTACAGTCTCAACATTGTCACCGACCTTTAGGTTTGATAATAATTTTTGATGCCGCTTGGCCCGTTGTTGTTGTGGTCTGATTATTAAGAAATAGAAGACCGCGAAGAGCAGAACTATCCATGCAATAGAAAAAACTTGTGACATTGGACCTCCTTCTTACGTTGCTTATCTCAACTAGTCTTATTTACCCAAGGGGAGCGCCGGAACCCTGAAATGCGGTAAAAGAATTCTTGAATCGTAAAAATTCATTATTTAATATTGACGCCCTAGCTTTCTTTACAATATTAATAGTAAAAAAAAGATTGTGCCAAGTTAATAACCTCAAGGCCAAAATTTCATTCGCACTCAGCAGATGCCTGATATAAGCACGGCTGTAATTTAGACAAGTATAACACTGACAATCAGGATCAAGCGGAACAAATTCATTTCGATAACGATTATTTCTGATATTGACCTTGCCCGCCCAAGTAAACGCTAGGCCATTACGCGCTACTCTGGTGGGAAGAGCGCAGTCGAACATATCAACTCCCAACCCGATTGCTTCCAGTAAATTATCAGCACGACCGACTCCCATTAAATAACGGGGTTTATCAGTCGGCATATCCCCGATGAAAGAGTCAATAGTTTCATACATTTGCGAATGCGGCTCCCCGACTGATAAACCGCCAATGGCATAACCAGGAAATCCAATATCTAAAATCTGCCTAAGGCTTTCCTGACGCAACTCCGGTACCATCCCCCCTTGAATAATACCAAAAAGCCACTGGTCTCGACGTTTATGTGCCTCCTTACAGCGTTGGGCCCAAGCAGTAGTACGACTCACGGCTTCTTTCACTTCAGTCTCCGTTGCCTGATAACCCAATGGATGATCAAGCGGCATAATAATATCCGCACCTAGATTTTCTTGAACTTTTATGGCGATTTCCGGCGTAAATGTATGGAGGGAACCATCGATGATGGAACGAAACTCAACCGCCTCGTCGCTGACGGAAACCACCGGACTCAAGCTGAAAATTTGAAAACCGCCGCTGTCGGTCAAGAGCGGTTTGGGCCAATTCATAAACGAATGCAAGCCTCCGGCGGCGGCTATCAACTCATCCCCCGGACGTAAGAAGAGGTGATAAGCATTACCTAAAATAATTTCCGCGCCGATCTCCTCTAACTCCTCAGGGGTCATGGTTTTAACAGTAGCCTTTGTCCCTACCGGCATAAATACGGGAGTATCAATGGTACCGTGGGGAGTAGCCAGAACGCCGGCACGAGCTCCGGTTTTTTCATCTTCGGCCACAACCTTAAAATTGAATTCAAACTCTTCTAACAAATTATCTTCTTCTCTTGGCAAAGTCTCGATCAGCTTGATTTAGAATATTGTAGCATTAATCATAACCAGATATCAGATATCAAATCCTAAGATATTTAGTGTGGAAGTTACTTTACAATCGGTCTGTGGGAAGACGCATTAGCGAATCGACTTTCGTGAGTAAGCAATTGGGGGGCGGCATCCGACACCAGGAATTGTCAAGATTGAAGATCTGACCCCATTATAATATAAGCATGGCGTCACCGAATGAAGATCGGAAGAGCGTCGTGTAGGGAAAGAGTGTAGATCTCGGTGGTCGCCGTATCATTAAAAAAAAAAACAGTGCAGCATCGACTTACACCACCGTACTCAACGCACAGCTGTGATACAAGCACTATGCGATGCACTACAGCTATCGGTGCACGACATATCTGAGCACTTGCGACACACCTCACTT
>CAJVYJ010000092.1 GCA_913009475.1 uncultured Actinomycetes bacterium
AATATTACCGGAAATAGCCGGTTCAAAAGAGTTCCCCCAATAGCTGGAACTATTGGAAATCTTTTGTTGTACCCCGGTAGTTAGGTTTTTTAAATAAATTTGCCCGTTGCGTTCCCAAGCAACATTATCACCGTCAACAGCCGGATTATAATTATACCAAGTCGTAAAATCAGCAGGGGAATAGTCGGAAACCGGTGTAATTGTAGTTGTAGTTATATCTTTGGTAAAAATTCGCTCCTGCCAACCATAAAAAGAAGGAACGTAACCCGTCCAGACAACGCGATTACCGGAGATGTCAGGAGTATACTGCTCTGTTGAATTTGAGATTGCCGCCCCCGGCGGTCCGCCGATTTGCCGCTGATATATCTGACTATCAGACCAGTCGTTTTGAAACTTTTGCCAAACTACGTTTAAACCGGAAATAGCCGGTTGAAGTTGGTGTGTGCCGGCGGATATAGCGCTTTCCGCCATTGAGGTTAAATTAGTCAAGTAGATGCCGAAGGGAGCGTTCATAGTATCGGCGTAGACAACGTTACTGCCGGAGATGCGCGGATTCCACTGCTGAGTAGCGCTGGGCGGCATAGCCGTCGCTTTAAAGCGGGTTTCGCCGCCGCCGGTTAAGTCCTTATAATAAAGCCCCGGCGCGTTCCAGCGATTATCTACCCAAACAACTTTGTTGCCATCGATATCACCGTGGAATTGATCGGCGCCGATAAAAGATTGATTGCTGTTTACTTGGGTTACAACTCCGGTACTTAAGTTCTTCATAAATATGTCGGGAGTGCCGTTACGGTTGTCCTGCCAAACCACAATATTACCGTAGATAGCCGGGCGATACTGCTGAGTCCCACTGGAGGTAAGCTGACCGCCTACGCCTGTGGTTAGATTTTTTAAATAGATCATCGACGGACTGGTGCGGGAGTCCTCCCAGACAACATTATCACCAAAGATATCCGGGTTCAATTGGTCGCTGCCATTGGATATTTTAGATTCAACATTAGTCGTCATGTTTTTTGTATAAATACCGGCTTGGCTGTCATGTTGATCCCAGACGATCATGTCGTTATAGACCGCCGGGGTCATGTAGCTTGAAGCGGCTGATATTGAATTTGAATTAACGCGACCGGTCCAACCGCTGATTAGATTTTTGGCCCAAACACCGCCGCGATTAGGTTCGTGCCAGGTGGTCCAATGGCCCCAGACGTCAACCGACGCGGCGCCATAGCCGCCGGGTAGTTTATTGACAACGCCGGTTACAAGGTTCTTCCTATATACTTCGCTGGGACCCCAGTAATTAGATCGCTCGGTCCAGACCAGTGTGTCGCCGTGCAAACTCGGCTGTTCTTGTATAGAACCGTTGGATACTACCGCTGATTCAATCCCAGTCGTTAGGTCCTTCATATAAATATCCGGATTGCCGCCGTTGCGTATATCCACCCAGACCACGCGATGGCCAAAGATGGCTGGTTCGTACTGGTCGGTGGTGTTGGAGACAACTTGGCTTTCAACGCCCGTCGCTAAATCTTTCATGTAAATATCCAAATTGCCGTTGCGATCATCTTGCCAAACTATTTTCTGGCCATATATAGCCGGATTTGTGTGTGAGGCACGCTGAACGCCATTGGGAGTAAGATTGATTTCCGGACCCAATGTCAAGCCGGCCAGCGCAGGAGTTGCGCCAAAGGTAAATAGGCCCATTATCGGTGAGATGATCATTAGAAAAGAGAGAAGTACGGAAACCCATTTTTGCCTTGACAGTTTAATCACAAAAGCCCCTAAGTTGTTGTGAAAGATAATAACAGCAGCGATTATTGGTATGAAATGAGTACAATAGTTTGATATATTTGTTATAAGCAAGCCGTTACTTATAATTAATAATATAAGACCACGTAGTTGTCAAGGTAAGATTTGGTTGCCGTTAAGAGCGTTTAACGCCTGCTTGGCTGGTTCGTTCTTAGGGTCAATGACCAAAACTTGGCGATAATAACCGGCGGCCCGGTTTGATTGGCCAAGTCGCTCATACAACTTCCCCAGATTAATGCGAGCCGATATAGCTTTTGGCGCCAGTTCGATTACTTTTCGCCATTCTTTAACCGCTGATTGATTTTTTCCGGCATACGCATAAGCCAACCCCAGCTTGAAACGCATATCGGCATAGTTCGCGTCTATTTGTTTTCCCTCTTTAAAAGCCGTGATGGCTGCGCGTAACGCCTGTTTTTTACCTGAATACTCGAAAGCGGCCAAATAAGCCGAGCCCAGAGTTGAATAATTATATTCGTTTAAAGGGCTGAGCTTTGTCGCTTGGCGCGCCGCGGCAACGCCGGCGTTAAAATAAGCCGGATTTTTAACTTTTGGAGCTAATGTTATATAGGCGTGGCTGAGTTCACCCCAATAATAATCATTGCCCTTGTCCCATTCGGCGGATAAGCGATAGAAATCGATTGCCGATTCCGGCAGATTGATTTTTTCGGCAACCTTGGCTTGTTTATAATAATAATCAGCCGCCACGGGTTTAAAGCTAAGCCAACCGACTGCCAGAGTGAAAGTAATCGCAAATAGCAACACTAGCAACTTTACGCGAGAATTCAGCGGTTTAATAATAAATTTAGGAGGTTTTGCTTTAATGAATTTTTGTGAAGCGGTAAGACCGACGCCCAGCAACACCCAAAAAATGGGGCTGATATCGATAGTGCTAAAGTGGGTTTGCAACATTATTAAATATGAAACAGCACCAAGAACTATGCCCTCTATTAAGACCCGCCAATATCCTTGAGCGTTAGCAAGCGCTTTGAAGCTAACCAGTACAAACCCCGTTAAAAGGGCTAAATAACTAAGCAAACCCAGCAGGCCGGTCGTCGCCGCCATTTGCAATAAATCGTTATGGGCCCTGTCGGTGGCCGTGTCTCTAACGATACGCCGTTCGTATTCGGGAGTTATCTGCGTGGAAAAAGTAAGATATAGAGTATCGAGTCCGGAGCCAACAACAGGGCGCTGGAGTATAAGCGGTAAAACCTGCTTCCATATTAACACGCGGCCACTGACACTGCCCTCGCCTTTAACCAACGAGGTTAGCCTATCTATATAACTGCCGGCATAGCTTCTAAGCGGCAAGACGGCAAGAGAAACAATTAAAATTATCATTAGCGCTTTTAATAAAGGCCGCTCTGTTCGTGATAGGCTTTTTTTTATTGAGCGCCGCCGCAGCGCCGCCATTAATATTAAACTAAACATTACCGCCAGCCAGGCACCCCTGGTTAAGGTAAAGGCAAGAGCGAACAACATTAACAAAGCCGTCACGGCATATAGCAGGCGGTGGGTTTCGCGCGCATTGCCGAAGAAAGCAAAATTAATAAATAACGGTAATAACAAGGCCAAGTAAGCACCCAAATAAGCCGGATTTCCCAGAGTTGAAAAGGACCGCTTTGTCGTTAATCCCGCCTGCCAGGCAAACGCGTCCCAGCCAAAGTGTTGCGCTATGGCGTACAAAGATATAAAAATCGCTGCTAATGCCAGATATTTTAACAGCCGCTCAATATCTTTTTTCTCTGTAAACAATTGAGTTGACAACAGAAAAAGAGCCAAGTAGCTTAACCAGGCGATAAGGCCCTCGTATCTTAAATAATGACCAAATATACTGGAGTATATGTGAACTGAAAATAGAGTGCTGACCAACAAGGCCGCGATGAAGAAGAGTAACGGCCACTCAAGTGGGTTGCGACGCCAAAATATTTTCTTTTGTTGAAATAAACCCGCCAACCATAAAAGAGAAATTGCCGCGGTGGATGTATATAGAAACCAGGCGCGAATAGAGGCATATAAGCTAAATCCGAACGGATTGAAAATAACCGGCAAAAGAGCAACGAATAATATAAGCGCTAGCCGACTTGCCCTTAAAGACCAAGGGCGCTCTTCTTCGCGTGCTTTATTTCCTGATTTAGCGATGGATATACCTCCATATTCCAGCTGAATTAAAGTTATTTATTAAATATTAATTCACGGACTTATTATACGATAACTAAATTTATTATAGGGGACATTGTTGCTTTGGTTGCGTTGCTCTTAATTGAAAAAGCACGATTGTCGCTGGATTCCCGATTGGGGTCGGCAGTGACAATTCACCCCCACCCCGGCCCTCCCCCGTCAAAGGGGAGGGGGAAATTAGTTGGTCGTGGATTCCCGATCGGGTCGGGAATGACAAGCGTGAGGTGGGTCGGGAATGACAAGCGTGAGGTGGGTCGGGAATGACAAGCGTGAGGTGGGTCGGGAATGACAGTGATAAGGGTCAATGGTAAAAAATGTCATTCTAATAGGCTAGACTTATATTTAGCGGAAAATATTGATATAATATTTCATAATCATTTGTTGGCGGTATTAATAAAAACAAAAGTAATGCTATATGCAACTGTTGCCGACGATTACAAAGATTATAATTTTTATTAACAACAGCATTCTGGTATACTGAAATTCAAAAGATATTTGATTGTACATATACAATAAGCAGCCTAAATATGAATAGCCGGTGATTAGTTCTGGATTTTCTTACCGCTTATAAAATACTTAAACATAATATATTAATTATCGCGGTTACAACTTTATTAGCCGCGATTTTAGCCTTTGCTTCTACTTATGTGATATCTGAAAAATTTCCGGCAACAGCCGTGCTTAAGCTGCGTCCCAGTAATCCGGGAATGGCCACCTCCGAGCAGACAATGTCAGCCTTTCTGGGAGCAAAAGACCCATATGTCACTATTGCCCAGACAAAATCAAAACTTTTTAACGACAGACAAGTCGCCGCCTATGTTGTCAAGAAACTCAAACTAACCAAGCGTCATAAAAAATTGACCACGTTTAGACGTTTTAAAAGATGGGTTAAACAATCCTTTAAAGACGCGTGGACTATCCTAAAATACGGATATCTGCGTAAACCGGGTAAGCTCGAAGGTTTGGTAGGCGAAGTGCAAAAATCCATCAGGGCCGTACCGATTAAACCGACCTATCTAATCGCGGTAACGGCAACCTCGCCGGAACCAAAATTATCAGCCTCGATTGCCAACTCGGCCGTTGACGCTTTTATCTATTACCAGAAAAAATCCCTAAAAAACGAGATTGATAAATCGTTAAAAGTCATTGATTCGCAACTCAAGAAAAGTCTGCACCGCTTGGAAGCTTCCGAACAAGCGCTAAAAGACTATCAGCAGGAACAAAAAATTACGGCCCTGCCGGACGAAATTTCCGCTCGGATAAATGCTATCGTCCAATTGCGCATAGCCAAAGCTGAATTATACAGTAAATCATTATCCAGCAAGAGAGCGATAGATAAGGAGATCGATAGCTACATTCAAGGATTATCGGATTCGCCCGAAAAACAAAAACGCATTAGATCACTGATGCGTGATTTAAACGCTAACGAGCAAGATTACCTGACTATATTAAAAAATAAACAAGCTACCGAACAGGCCCAAGGCTGGCAGCAAAGCGATGTCCAAATTATTGAAAAAGCCAAACCGCCGCTATATCCCTCGAAGCCGATAAAAATTTTATATATTGGCGTAGCCGTTTTCTTAGGTTTATTTCTTAGCAGTAGCTATGTTCTCCTGCAAGCACGGCTGGCTTTGCTCTCTCACGATTCCGACCCGGAAGAAAAAAGCATCGACCGGCAAATAATTGATACTATTGTTAATTGAAAATGCAAAAAACCGCCGATATTAGGTCAAATCGATATTCTTTATCTCTTATTTTATCAATCATCGCCGCCTTGTTATCAATTATGGTTTTATCGCTCTCACTAAGTTGGGACATCGCGATCATGGCCGGACTTGTTATTTTAGCGGCTATATTGTTGATGCGTGACGCTAAGCAAGCTCTGCTAGCGGTTTTAATTACAACTCTCCCTTTGAATTTTAGTAAAACACTGATTCACCACTCCATTCATATAGGCGGCGCCCAAAATTTTGATGTTAGTTTAATGAACATTGCCTTGCTGGGATTATATCTAATCTGGCTATTGGAAAAACCCGACGGTATAATTGAGCAACGCCGGATTCCATCGATTTTTACTTGGTCGCTGACCTTGTTTATCGTTATCAGCGGCCTCTCTATAATCAAAGCCGAACATATAACCTTAAGTATATTTGAACTGTATAGAATTGGCATAGCCGCCTTAATTTTTTTATATTTCGCTAAACGAGTGGACATTAAAAAAGAGTTTAATTTAATAATAATAGCTTTATTGTTCGGATTGTTCCTTATATCCGCGGAAACGCTGACAAATCATTTCTTGGGTACCTCATTTAATTTGTCTACCTTAGGCCGCGGGGAGAGTAATGAATTAAGTGAATTTATAGCCGGAAATAATTTTATGCGCGCTGGCGGCAGTCTCGGCTCGCCCAACGCTTTAGCCAGTTATTTAGTTTTACTTTTACCGATTTCGTTCGCCTTGCTGTTCAGCAAGATTAAGACATCGGCTAAGCTGGCCGACTTAGTTGTTTTTCTTGCCGGTTCCGCTACTTTATTGCTAACTTTGTCCCGAGGAGCTTGGATCGGTTTTAGTTTGGCCATAATAACCATTCTATTATTAGCCGTACGACGGCGCTTACTTTCCTCTATCATGGTAAGCGCGTTCATTGTTCTCAGCGGCGGACTGGTTGTATTAATAAATTTTATGTTTGACAACATGATCTGGTTACGATTTACTGCCAGCCAAGCCCATAACGTGACCAGTAGGCTTAAATTCGCCCTGATAGCCTTTAACGTTATAAAATCAAATCCGATTTTAGGGGTCGGTATCAATAACTTTTCTGAAGTTATGGCCAGATTCGACACTACGGGCGTAATGTCGATAATCGGTGTAAACAATCCCCCGGTTCACGATATATATCTCTTAATCGCCGCCGAAATCGGCGTCATCGGTCTCATAGTTTTTCTAACCTTTTTTATAGCAGTAATGTTTGCCGATATTAAAGCCTGTTTTGCTTACGAGGACCCCTACGCTTGGGTACTAATAGGCATTTTAGGCGAGATCGGAAGAGCACACGTCTGAACTCCAGTCACACTGATATAT
>CAJVYJ010000093.1 GCA_913009475.1 uncultured Actinomycetes bacterium
GACAACAATAAAAATGCCGATGACTCCATAGCGGTCTATTCTATGGGAATGCTTGATACGGGTATATTCAAATAACCAATTAAAAAAACGTTCGAATAAAAGTATATTCTTTGACAACCAGCGCGAGACTGGTTTCAGAAGCAAGAGCACAGGTATGGTTGTGGTTAAATTACCGGCGACTCCTAAAAAGAGAGCTTCAAACGGCGGCAATCCCAAACTTATGCCGGTGGGAATCGCTACCCTCTCAACAAGTGGAATTAGGGCAATAATATAAACCGCCAGTTCTTTTGGTAAAGTTTGAATTATTTCTAAAATTTTTCACCTTCAGTTTCAATCTTTAGAAATTATATCTTTTTTAACGTGTTTTGGTAATGGTAAATATTATTTGTTATAGTTAAGCGGCTCTTGAAGATGGGAATGTGTAGCCGCGGAGCTTGCGATATAATTAATTTTACAATTTGAGATTTACACTTTACAATTGCGACTATAGTGAGCTCAAGGAGGTTTTTTTGGAGATAGGTTTAGTAGGTTTGCCTAATGCCGGCAAATCAACATTATTTAACGCGCTGACCAAAGCGGGAGCGCCGGTGGCCGCGTATGCTTTTACCACCATAGAACCGAATGTAGGCGTAGTGGCGGTACCGGATGCGCGTTTTGATAAGGTAGTCGATTTGATTAAACCGGCCAAAGTCGTGCCGGCGGTAACACGTTTTGTGGACATTGCCGGTCTGGTAAAAGGGGCCAGCGAGGGTGAGGGATTGGGCAATAAATTTCTCGGCCATATCCGCGAGACGGACGCTGTCGCTCAAGTTGTCCGCTGTTTCGGCGGTGATGTGCCCCATGTCGCCAACCGGATAGCGCCGGCGGATGATATCGAGATCATCAATACCGAATTGGCGTTGGCTGACTTATCGACTTGTGAAAAAAGGGTTGAGCGCCTTAGAAAATTGATGAAATCCGGCGGTAAAGAGGCGGCTAAACTCGCCGATGAGCTTGGAGAATTAATCAGCGCGCTCTCACGCGGAGAGTTGGCGGCTAATTATAAAAATATAGATGATTTTAAGGATTTAAATCTGCTGACCGCCAAACCGGCTATATTGATTGCCAACATTAGTGAGGATAATTTACGCCTTGGCAATTTGGCTGAAGCCGACCCTGTCAAAACCTACGCCGCTCAACATGGGCTGGAAACGGTGGTCGTCAGTGCTAAAATCGAGGCGGAATTGGCCGAGTTTGAAGGTGAGGATGCCGAGCTCTTTCGTGAGGAATTAGGAGTGAGCCAGTCCGGTCTGGATCAGTTGATACGCACTGCATATAAGACCTTGGGGCTGATGAGCTTCTTTACCGCCGGTCCCAGTGAATGCCGCGCCTGGACCATCAAGCAAGGCGCCAATGCTGTGGAGGCCGCCGGCACTATCCATAGTGATTTCGCGCGCGGCTTTATTAAGGCCGAGGTTATTAACTACGCCCAACTGCTGGAAGACGGCTCTTATACAGTGGCCAGGGAAAAGGGCCACCTGCGACTGGAAGGAAAGACCTACCTGGTGCAGGATGGGGATGTGATGAATTTTAAGTTTAATGTGTAATCAGAGTGTTGTCAGTTGATGTCTGCGTCTTAGGCTCTGGGAATTTCAATTTCAGCTGCCGAAATAATCATTCCACGTCTCCATCTGACGTGGCTGCCGTGTTGTCGCATAATTTGGTAATCAATCTTTTCAAACGCTTTTATAGCTTCTTTAGCGGAGATTATGGGTAGCTTGTTAGGCATAAGATAAGGTAGAAAAGATTAATTCTTGGGGATGAAAATTTTTTAGCGCTTCCTTATTATCTTTTTCCTCCAAACATAAATCAATAACTTCTCGAATGTTTTTTAAAGCTTCATCCATAGTTTTGCCCTGAGTATAGCAGCCACTAAAAACCGGACATTCTACCACATAAAAGCCATCTTCATCCTTTTCAATTAAAATAGGTAATTGATAATTATTTTTCACTGCCGTCACCTCTATATTAAAGATACAGTTTTACTGCTTGGAATACAAGAACAGAATCTTTATAATCCTTAAATCCGGGATTCAACGCATTCTCCAATATTAATCGATTTACAGGCGCAATTTCAAATGTATTTTTCTTCTAAGTATTTTTTATAATCTTCTTCTGAGACAGCATGTTTCAACGCGCCTTTCAGTGAATTTACTGTTGGAGTCAGCTCCGGTTCTTTTTTAATTTTCTCATTTTTTATGATTGCGAATAGATCGGCTACAATCTTGGAAACGGATTTTCCCGTCATAGCTGAATATTTTTTGGCAAATTCAATTAAGTTGCGATCCAACCGTAAGGTTAATTTTGTGTTCACGTCGTATTACTCCAGGTAAAATTATGACGGACAATATTTATTAAATTAAATGTTAATTGTGATAGGAGGTAAAATTAACGTCGGCCCAGCCACTTCTTAAAAGATATTTGGCTCTCTCCTGATGGCCTACCGGCCAGTAACCCCTCGACACTGATATCTTCGTCAATATCATGCCAATGGATGCCGCGGCCTTTGCCTAT
Source organism: uncultured Actinomycetes bacterium (assembly GCA_913009475.1). GTDB lineage: Bacteria > Actinomycetota > Aquicultoria > CAJVYJ01 > CAJVYJ01 > CAJVYJ01. The sequence goes on from CAJVYJ010000093.1 coordinate 2,554, forward strand.
TAGTCGCCAATTATTTCGCTCCGCTGGTGTAGCCTCCACCAAACGTGGAAACCATGCCAATGGAACCGCGATAGTTCGGCCATCGCTTAAATCTACGCTTAATGTGTCTTTTGTAACTTTTACGTCTTCAGCTCTTGGGAATTCAATTTCTGCTGCCGAAATATTCATTCCACGCCTCCAATAATTTTGCATGATTTTCATTAATAATTTTATGAATTCTACTAATTTCTACTCGGTTGAACCCACCACTACTTTGTAACCGAATAGGTTCGAGCCAATATTTAGCGATTTTGTCGTCATTCTCAATATGGATATGCTTAGGCTCGTCTCTATCTCCCGCAAAAAAAGAAAAATCTATACAATCTGATTTTTAAGACTGTTGGCATACTGTATTATACCATTTTATATTACTAGAAGCGTGTCCGAAAACCCAATCTGCTGTGTTATCCTCGGTCTCATTTCGGTTACGTAACAAAACTACGCTCCCTCACCTCGACTTTCGTCTGCCTTGCATCTCACGCTTTCGGACACGTTCTCCTTCATGACCGGCCAATGGTACTTTTTTCGGCCGGAACCCTAAACTAACATCGCGTAATCTGTCACTATCACTAACCTATTTTTTTTGTAGCTTTTATTAGATATTACTCCAGGGAGCAAATCCGGTGTAACGGCTGCTGGCCCTGTTCCAACTCTTCCGTAGGGGCAATCCCCTGTGGTTGCGTTTTATACGTGCTTACCATTTCTGGGTGGGCACGGGGGCTCGCTCTTGCAAAAACGACAGCGTCTTTTCGAGAGAAAATAATGAACCTGTCATAATCAAAATCAGCTCCATTTAACGCTCTCACACGGCTTCCTACAACCTGATTACGTTAGCCTCACCCACGTTACTGTACCGCTCCGGCATACAGGTAAGGATGATGATTTGGCCGTGGCGTCCGGCTTCGGCGATGACCGCACCCATTAGTTTAAGCCGCTCGGGGTCGGTATAACCGAGGGCATCATCCAGAATCAGCGGCGCGCCGTCGCTCTCTTTGCCGACGAGCATCATACAAGCCAGGCGGGTCATGAGTGATAACTGTTCTTTGGCGCCGCTGCTCAAAGATGTAAACGGCACTGTTATCCCGTCTAAAGTTCTTTTAGTGATTCGCAGTTCTTCATCGACTTCGACATTGAAGGAATTATTAAATAATACTTTGCCTAACTGTTCAATCTTATTTTTTAAAGGCGCTACGTAGGCCTGGCGGGATTTATCCCGCTCATCTCGCATAGTGGTAAATAAAAGTTCGACCGCCAAAGCACGGCGCACCAGCGCCTCATTCTCCCGCTTCAGCTGTTCTAAACGAGTCTCATCAGCTTTAAGTTTTTCATAAATACCTTCCTCGCCCCGCAATCTTAAACGCTCTTTAGTCGTGATAAGCCGTCTTTCGATGTCGTCGCGCCGCTGCTGAAGAGTGCGTGATGAACCTTCGGCCGCGTTCAATAAAGTTTTTACTTTCTCCGGATTTTTTTCTTTGAGTTTATTCTCTATATCATTAAAATCCTTTTCCGTGAGCGCGAGGTTTTCCGCCGTTTCTTTGGCTTTTATCTCTAAGTCTTTATCCGTAATACTATCTCGGGCTCGGTCAATATCGGCGAGTAGCTGTTTATAGGCGTCTTCTTTTAAGCGCAACTCAACCTGCAACTCTTTATTGCCGGAGCGTAAATCTTCATGGTTTTTGCGCGCGGCCTCGAGGCGAGCGTGTACTTCTGTCCAGCGTTTATTGATACGATTAAATATTTTTTCCTCTAAAAGTAGCTCATCTTCAGCGTTTTTATAGCTATCGGCGAGGGACGGTACGGTCGCGCGCATTGCGGTATAGTTATCAACGTTTTTCTCTAAAGATTTAAGCTTGCCGGCAAACTCTTCTTCCGTTAAATCCCGCAGATTTTCTGTTGCTATTCTAGACCAATTTTCAATTTTTGCTTGCGCTTGCCGGCGTTTTTCATAAGCTGCTTTGGCCTCCTCCAGGTTGGCTACGCCACCGGCGCGACAGGCGGTTTCGAATTTTGCTTGAGCGGCGCTGACATGTTGGGCCGGCGCGTCCGTACTTATGCCGGAGTTTATCTTAATATCGATTTGTTTAGGTATGGTTAAGCGCAATGACTGTGTCACGGATAACTGTTTCTCTTCCTCTTTCTCAATGGAGGTATTTTTTCCATCAATAACTAATTCGGTACGGGCTAGGCCCCGCAGCGTAATTGTCGGGGTCTCAGCTTCCAGCTTGGCTTCAGCTCTGACTACGGCTTCTCTTGCTTCTACTATCGTGTTTAGTTTTTTATCATCTACCCGGTAGCGTTGCAACTCTGTTTCCGCCGCCTCTTTATCAGTGCGTCCTTTTTCCAGGCGTTCTTGGCGCTCCCGCATTTGTTCTAAATCAAATTTGTTTCGGAAATATCCAACATCAGCACGTCTTAAGGCTAGGAGGGATTCCGCGGTTTTTCGCTCATCATCAATAGAATGCCAATTTTTCTCAGCTGTTTGCCAGGCTTTGGTCGCTTGTTCCAACGCCGGTGCGCGCGCGGCGGCAGTCTCTTTGAGTTTATCAAGTTCGTCCAGTGTGGTTTGGACTTTTCCAATCAATTTTTGGCGCGTTTCTTGTTTTTTTGATGTTTCGTTTTTTAACGTGCTGTCGGCGTCCAGTTGGATGCGGGCTTTATCTAACTTATTTTCCCACTCCCTTATCTCCTTAAGGGCGGCTTGGTGTTCGGTAATACTTTTTTTAATCTCTTTAGCTTGTATCTCTAGACTTTCACACTCATTGTTAAGGCGCGGGACTTCATCAATGTCATTTTCCAGGCTTTGCCAAACATCGCTGGTTGATTTTAGTGCTTCTTCGGCGGAATCAACTGCTTGCGTGGATTCCCGCAGCAACTTATTGGCTTTGCCGGTACCTGTGTAATATAGCGAATATTCATTTTGAACAAGAGCGAACAGGCTCTCTGTTTTTGTCTCCAAAGTATTGCCGCCGGCAGCTCTATCCAATGCCGCGGAGAGTGCGGTCTGTTTGGTTAAATCCGCTTGGCTAAGTTCCAAGCCTTGCCGTATATTTAAGGCTCGCCAAAGGTTAACGTCAATAGTCTCCCCCAATATGGCCTCAGCTTTTTCATGGGCCTCATCTCCGGCATAATTCTCCGGCCGGGGCGCGGTCAACTTTAAAGTGGTCATAGTATTTTTATGGAAACGTTTTGAGTAAGTGAAAGCGTACGGACCGCTTTCCGCTTGTAGCTCGATCTCAGTGCCGACGTCAATATTAACCGGTTTTATCTCTTTTATATCCCTATGTTTGCTTGAAGCCCGGTAATTGAAGAGCAGTATTATCGCATCGGCTAAGCTTGATTTGCCGACCTCATTGGGACCCTCTATGACGTTTATCCCCGAGGGGTTAAAATCCGCTGAGAAATCCTTAATACCCCGGAAGTTGCGCAGCCTAAGTTTGAGAAACTTCATCGCGCTTTACCTGCCAGACGCATAAGCAACGCCAACGCGTCGCGTGCTTGGATGCCGGTTTCGCCGGTCTCTTTAGCGGTCTCTCTCAGCCCCTTAACTGTTTGCTCGGCAAAGCCGGTAAAACCGAAGCCGGTGAAGTCTTTCTCCTCCGGTATAATGGTCAACTCATTTTTACGGGTTTCCAAGACACCCAGTACGTCATGCGCTTGTTGCAATATATCTTCCAACCGGCCATTGAGGGCTAACGATACGGAACCTACGAGACGTAATTTGACGATAGTACGTTCCTTATTTTTTATCTCGCGCAAGCGGTGGTCAATATTTTCCACGTCGGCGTCCGTATTGGCATATACGTCTTTATATTCAATAAAACTCCAGGTGCCGGTCTTAATCGGCCGCACGGTAGCTTTGTTTTCATCTACTTCGGCTATCAGCGCATAACCGGACTTTACCTCATCATAATCCGTAGGCTCGGGCGTGCCGCTGTACCATATTCGTCCGGTCTTACCGACTTCCGTAACGGAGTGCCGGTCACCCAGTGCCAAGTAGTGGATTTTACCTTCTTTTAGCGCTGTTTCCGCGGTGGATTGCGAAATTAGGGCCGGATCATCCGGGTTGGGCGATAAAGAGTCCACTATCCCATGTGCTACACAGATACGCACTTTTTTGGCCGCGGTTTTAAGGGGCGCGATTGCCTCAGCCGCCAGGTCGCCCAGCGGTTTTTTTGTTCGCCAAGGAGCGCCGAAGATTTCTATATTTTTATCGAACTTGATAGGTTTACTATCTTCAATAACATGAATGTGGCTGGGCTTCTTATCTAAGAAAGTCGAGGAATGGTAGATAGACCCGGCATTAAGTGGGTCGTGGTTACCCGGCAGCAGATAGACCGGTACCGGCACTTCCTTTAAAGCTTCCAGGGCTCGGGCAATTGTCTGTCTTTCCAGTAGATTCGATTCGAAAATATCGCCGCAGACCACCATAAAC
>CAJVYJ010000094.1 GCA_913009475.1 uncultured Actinomycetes bacterium
ATCATTTGTAGACCGTGAGATACAGTGGTTATTCACTGCGTGTAACGCGATGTTGTGATAGTATGATGAAATTTTTATTTATATTTCTTTTTTTTTTAATGATACGGCGACCACCGAGATCTACACTCTTTCCCTACACGACGCTCTTCCGATCTCCGGTTGTGTTCAGAACAAAGACGTTGACGAAAGATTCTTTTCCCAGCTTAAGAATTCCATAGATCTTTTTATCGACAGCGGAAAATATCAAAGTGATGATGAATATTACAAACAAGTTATAAAACCTGTTATGGAGAGCGATAAACAGATTATCTTCGTAGGTGAGATAAGCGATAGGCAAAAAAAACAATTGTATAGTAACGCGTACGCCACTTTATTTCCGATTCGTTGGGGTGAACCGTTTGGGCTGGTCATGATTGAATCGATGGCAAGCGGCACGCCGGTCTTAGCTTTCAATAAAGGCTCGGTGCCGGAAATAGTTTTAAATGGGAAAACAGGCTATGTGGTGGATTCATTTAAATCCATGGTCGAATCAGTAAGCTTAATCGGTAATATCAGCCCGGGTAAGTGCCGAAAGCATGTTGAGCTCAACTTTTCGATATTAAGAATGGCTGAAAAATATTGTGAATCGTATCGGCGTATAATAGAAAGCCACCTCGAGAAGGAAAAGATCAGTAATTATTCCGACGCCGGTCTTTTAAAAGCGCTGATTCCTAACAAGATCGATTATGCCTAAAGATATCCCCGTCGGCAACGGTAACCTGCTTATCAATTTTGACGGAAATTATCAGATCAGGGATGTTTATTATCCGCTTATCGGTCAAGAAAATCATTCAAACGGAGGGCCTTTTAAATTTGGAGTCTGGGTTGATGGAAATATTTCCTGGATGGGCTCAAATTGGAAAAAAGACCTTAGGTATCAAGATGATGCGCTGGTTACAAGCGTATACTTAAAAAACGAAGACCTTAATTTAGAGCTTCAGTGTGAAGACACCGTCGATATAGACCTTAATGTTTTTGTACGGAAGATCAAGGTTAATAATCTTATAAAAGCAGAGCGTCAACTTAGGCTTTTTTTTGTTCACGACTTCCATCTTTATGGTAACGATATTGGCGATACCGCTTACTTCGATCCACGCAGCCATACCATCATCCATTACAAGGCCAATCGTTACTTTCTAATAAACTGTTGTGATACGCAATGGTGCGGCGTCAAACACTATTCGTGCAGCGAAAAGGAAGAGCCTGAGGACCTAAGGCGAGAACAAGTTATCAAGGATGGGGAGTTGGATGGTAAAGCGATCTCATGGGGTTCGGCCAATTCGACGATTGGAATATACTTACACCTTCCGGCTCTTGGCGAAGCCGTTGCTCATTACTGGATAGCGGCAGGTGAACACTACGGTGAAGTTAGACGTATTAATGAGCTGGTAATAGAAAATACGCCGGATGGATTAATCGAGCGAACTTCAAACTACTGGAAAGCTTGGGCAAGAAAAGAACCCAGGTCATTTGGAGATTTACCAAATTCCATATCCGATATATTTAAACGAAGCTTGCTGATACTTAAAACTCAGATCGATAACAGGGGGCCGATCATTGCCGGAAATGATTCTGATATCATCAGATTCGGCAAAGATACTTACTCATATATGTGGGGACGAGACGGGGCTTTTGTCGCCGCCGCCTTGGCAAAGGCGGGTTATACGCACTCGTGCGAGAAGTTTTTTGAATTTTGTGCCGGCATTCTTACTGACGACGGCTATCTTTTTCAGCATTATAATCCCGATGGGTCACTGGCGAGCAATTGGCACCCGTGGCTGTTGGACGGCCAAGAAGTTCTGCCGATACAGGAAGATTCAACAGCTTTACTTATATGGTCTCTGTGGTTGTACTATGAGAACACTAAGAACATAGAGTTTATCAGGTTCCTTTATGATGGATTAATAAAAAAATCCGCTAATTTTTTAGTAACTTTCCGGGACAAGGAGACTGGTCTTCCTTGTCCCGGTTATGATCTCTGGGAAGAACGATATGGGGTACATACATTTACCGTTTCAGCGGTTATTGCCGGTTTAAAAGCAGCAGCTAATTTCGCAAAACTTTTCCACGATTTCCAACTGGAAGCAGAATATTTACAAGTGGCCGGGCGGATGAGACAAGGGCTGATCAAACATCTATATCATGACGGTCTTAAGAGATACGCGCGTTCAGGCTATAGAAATGAATCGGGATATGACCTCGATGAAGTGATAGATGTCAGCTTGTTGGGGCTCATCATTTTTGAAGTGTTATCACCGGATGACCCGCGTATGGTGCAAACAGCGGCAGCGATAAGCGAGGAATTATGGCTTAAAACGGATATTGAAGGTTGCGCCAGATACAAGAACGACTATTATCAGCGTTCCAGTGATATACCAACCGAAATAGTCGGAAACCCCTGGTTTATATCGACGCTTTGGTTGGGAGAATATTATATATTTCGAGCGAAAAATCTTGACGAACTTCATAAAGCCGTGCCTTATCTGCTCTGGGTTGCCAAAAACGCGTTGCCCTCAGGTGTTCTCGCAGAGCAGGTGCATCCGATTAATGGTGAACCGCTTTCCGTATCGCCGCTTACCTGGAGTCATTCCGCTTTTGTTTGGACAGTGCTTTTATATGCGGAAAAATACGAATTATTAAAAAATTAGTTCTATTAGATTAGCTCCAATATAAAATATCTTCTTTGATAATTTATATAAAATAAAACAGTTAAGTGTGGTAAAAAAGCGAACCTATTGTTAAGATATTCTCTACATGGAAATTATTGCTATTCTTACAGCCAAATATCTTTACCTGGTCGTTATTTTTTTGTCTTTCATATTTTTTCTTACCTTGAGAAAAGAAGATAAAATAAAAATGATTTGGTTAGCCCTCATAGCCGGGCTGATTTCGCTGGTGATGGTAGTGCTTGGCGGCGTTCTTATAAGTGACCCGCGCCCCTTTGTGGTCGAGGGCATCAAACCGTTGATCTCTCACGCCGCGGACAACGGCTTTCCTTCCGACCATACCTTAGTGACTATGCTTGCCGCTGTTTTAGTCACTATTTTTAATCGAATATACGGAATTATTTTAATTATATTGGCTATTCTGGTCGGCGTATCTCGTGTGTTGGTCCGAGTTCATCATCCGCTTGATATTATCGGAAGTATTATAATCGCGGTTACCTCAATATTAATTGCCGTTGTCGTTTATCGAAAAGTTATCGCTACACAAGTGAACAAGGGCCGCTTCTCAAATACTACAAATAATTAAATATAATATTCAACCTTCCTTTTTATGGGTAAATACCATTCAACCTATTTATCCGGGCTAATAATGGAATAAAATGCGTAAATATCTCAACGTTAGCTTAATATTTATAATATTGACTATTGCGATATTGGGTCTTGTCTTGATAACCAAGCCGGCGCCGGGAAAATATTTTGATAAAATAACGTTGCGGCGGACTCAATGTTTCGGTTTTTGTCCGGTTTATAGCCTAACTATTCTGGGTAATGGTCAAGTTATCTATCGAGGAGAAAAATTTGTTAAGATTAAAGGCAAAAGAGTTTCACATATTGATGACTCCAAAATAAGAGAGCTGGCTCAGGAGTTTAGAGATGTAAATTATTTTTCCCTTAAGAATAATTACGAGAATTTCTCAGCTACGGATATGCCTTATGCCATAACCTCAATCACTATAAAAGGAAAAACTAAGAAGGTAAAACATTATCACGGCGATTTTAGCGCCCCAAAAACATTGACTAGACTGGAAGACAAAATCGACAAACTAGCCGGTACAAAAAAATGGATTAAATAAAATCGAATAGTTTAGGCATTTATATTCTGACGCCACTTGATTAATGAATCTATTACAGTTGAATCAGCCAAAGTAGAGGTATCGCCCAGCGATTCGAATTTACCTGACGCTATTTTTCTTAATATCCGGCGCATGATTTTTCCGGAGCGGGTCTTGGGTAAGCTGTCGGTAAACTGAATGCCGTCGGGTGTGGCTATGGGGCTGATCTCATTTCTGATTCTGGCTATTAAACTTTTTTTAAGTGGCTCAGAGGGCTCATATTCCTGGTTAAGAGTCACGTAACAGTATATCGCTTGACCCTTGATAGGATGGGGGATGCCGACAACAGCTGCTTCGGCGACGGCGTCATCGGAGACCAGAACGTTTTCAATTTCGGCAGTGGCCAAGCGATGGGCTGAAACGTTAATAACGTCGTCATCGCGCCCCATTAGCCAGAAGAAACCGTCTTTATCGATTCGGCATCTGTCGCCGCTAAGATATTTTTGAGGAAAGGCGCCGAAGTAAACATCCTTTAAGCGCTGATTATTATGGTCGCCATGGATAGCCCGTATCATGCCGGGCCAAGGCTTGGTAATGACCAAAGCGCCACATTCGTCGACAGCGGCGCGGCTGCCGTCATCTCTTAATACTTCAGCTTCAACTCCGAAAAACGGCTTAGTGGCTGAGCCTGGTTTTGTTGGACTAGCGGCTGCCAGGGGTGTAATCATAATCCCACCGGTCTCTGTTTGCCACCAAGTGTCGATGACGGGGCAACGCTGTTGGCCGATGACTCTGTAATACCAGAGCCAGGCTTCCGGGTTTATGGGTTCGCCAACCGTTCCTAAGATTCTTAGGCTGCTCAAGTCATGCCGATTTGGCCAAGAATCTCCATAACGCATTAGGGCCCGAATCACTGTTGGGGCCGTATAAAGAATATTGACTTTATAATCTTCAATGATTCGCCAAAAGCGGTCGGGTGCCGGGCAGGTAGGGGCGCCTTCAAACATTAAACTGGTCGCGCCGTTTGAAAGCGGTCCGTAAACAATATATGAATGGCCGGTTATCCAGCCGATATCAGCGGTGCACCAATAAATATCAGTGTCTTTTATGTCAAATATAAGTTTAAAGGTAAGGTGAACATATAAAAGGTAACCGGCGGTCGTATGCAAGACCCCTTTGGGTTTGCCGGTGCTGCCGCTGGTATAAAGTAAGAACAGTGGGTCTTCAGCCGCCATCGACACCGGTTCACAATCACCACTGATATTGTCGGCGTCTGTTTCATCGTGCCACCAAAGGTCGCGGCCCGGTTTCATATTGGCCCGGCCGTCACCGCGCTGGTAAACTATGGTTTTTCCAACTCCGCGGCAATCTTTGAGGGCGGTGTCGACCTTCTCTTTTAGATTGATAATTTTACGGGCGCGAACGCCGATGTCAGCGGTGACCACGATTTTAGCGTCACAGTCAATTATCCGGCTCTTTAAGGCATTGGCGGAAAATGCGGAAAAAACCACTGAGTGAACAGCGCCGATACGGGCGCATCCCAACATGGCGATGGCCAGCTCTGGTACCATGGGTAAATAAATGACGACACGATCGCCTTTTTTTACACCATGTTTAAGAAGAACATTGGCAAAGCGGCAGACTTCTGTATAAAGTTGCTGATAAGTAAGGGTACGACGCTCATGCTGATTGTCTCCTTGCCAAATGATGGCTGCTTTATTCCGTTTTTCTGAAGTTAAATGGCGATCCAAACAATTGTAAGCGACATTTAATTCGGCGCCGCTAAAGTATTTAACATAAGGCTCATCTTTTTCACCGAGATTTGCAAAATCGTACTCTAAGACTTGGTCCCATTTTTTAAACCAAGAAATATTTTCCTTAGCCTGTCGGCCCCAGAACTCTATTGGATTATCTATCGATTCTCTGTACAGCCGGTTATAATCATCCATGCTTTTAATGACGGCGTTAGTGCTCAGCGATTTTGGCGGGTAGAAGAGACGCTGTTTTTCAGGGATGGATTCGGGCCTGCTTTTAAATGGAGTAGACATTATTCTCCTTAATAGATTCAAATAGACTTACTTATATATTAAGTTCTTACCCATAAAGGAGAAATCTTAGTAAAGGGGCATGAAAATGGAGCCCCTAAGGGCTCCATCGGTGTTGCTGTTTGGATTAGCCGGCGCCATATTGGACCGATAAACCACAGGTACCAATAGGCACCTAGCTACAGTCACCTCCACTGGTCTGTAACAATCGGACCACCTCCTTTCAGTGTTACCAATAGATTATCAAAAATAGTTAAGCGAGTCCACGATAGTATCATTAATTATGGATATAAAGCTGTATATGAACACGGTGAGATTGATGTACGGCAAAATATCATGTACAATGCAGAGTCTTGCTATTTTTTAAATGGCAAAATAAATATTTTCGAGAGAAGGATGAATTTTTATGAAATTAAGGAATGTTGCCATCATAGCTCATGTTGACCATGGCAAGACCACGCTTGTGGACGGTCTGCTTAAACAGTCAAAGACTTTTAGAGAAAATGAGGCCGCTTTTTCACAGACACTGATATTAGACTCTAACGACCAGGAAAGAGAGAGGGGTATTACTATCTTAGCTAAGAATACCGCTATAAATTATATGGGTTATAAAATTAATATCATCGATACTCCCGGTCATGCTGATTTCGGCGGCGAGGTGGAGCGGACTCTTAACATGGCCGATGGCGCTATTCTGGTCATAGACGCCCAGGAAGGGCCGATGCCGCAAACAAAATTTGTGCTTAAGAAGGCGATGGAAATAGGACTGAAACTTATAGTCGTTATCAATAAAATAGATAAACCGGCCAGTCGTGTGGATATGGTTATTGAAAAAACACAAGATTTATTTCTTGATTTGGCTACGAAAGATGACCAGCTTGACTTTCCCATTTATTATGCCGTTAGCCGTGAAGGCAAAGCCTGGGCGGAGCTGCCGGAAGATTTTTCGGCACCGGCGGACCTTGAGCCTATTTTTTCAGCTATTATAGCTCATGTTCCCGCGCCTAAGGCTGACAGCGACGGCCCCTTTCAGCTACTGGTAACTTCGCTTGACCGTGATAATTATCAAGGTAAATATGTTATTGGTAGAATCAATCGCGGCCGCTTGAGTCCGGGACAAACGCTAGTGTTGCTGAAGAAAGACGGATCGCGTCAGCTC
>CAJVYJ010000095.1 GCA_913009475.1 uncultured Actinomycetes bacterium
AGAAGTCTGATTAAATTTTCGCTATCTTCAGGAATATTTAGACGGACTTCTAGAGTACCGGCCGAAAAGTACCGGCGGCCGGTCAATAAAGAGAACATGGCCGAGAGCGTGAGACCTGTCTGCGTGCAACGCACAGGCAGATGCAAGGCAGACGAAAGTCGAGGTGAGGGAGCGTAGTTTACAACTACACCCCCACCCTAACCCTCCCCCGTCAAGGGGGAGGGGGGTAATGGTGCCGCCACGGCGGCAAACATAGGCGAGACGAGACCGAGGATAACCCGGGGCCCCCGCAAAGTATTGCTTTACTTTGTGGGGTGGAGCGTTGCAGATTGGGTTTTCGGCCACGCTTCTAGCCTAAACTGCCTCTTAATTTTCCCAGCCGAATCATACAGGAACGCAATAGGGCCAAGTCCTCTTCGCCCAAGGAACTGCCGCGGGCGACTTGGCGGACAAGCGGTTCGATAATCTCCAAGAGAGTTTGGTAGGATTTATCGCCTCTATCCAAGAGGCGGATGTCCAGATGTTTTTCCAGTAAGGTCAGGCCGTCTCTAACTGAACTTATGAGCTCGGGGGCAAAAAATTTAGCTGCCACATCAAGGTGTAAAAAGCGACCGGCAAAATCCAAATCACTTTTTAAACCGGGATAAAAATGAAGTAAGCGATAGAGCCCCTCTTGACCTTTTAATTTTATTAGATTCGCCACAGCGGTTCCCGTGCCCAGAAATTCCGGGGGTAAACCGACTGAATACAGGGCCGCGGTAAAGGTAATAGCGCGAGGGATAGCGGTAAGTTCACTGCTCTTGATTTTTTTTAACTCGTCATGTAAAGCGGTAATATCGGTAAAGGGAATCAGTTCGGACGGATTAATGCCGGGGCGGGCGTAACCGCTGGGACCACGGCTGGTGAGTCGATCGCGTTGTTTGGGAATGACGTCAGCCAGACCTATAACTTGCTCTGCTACCTGATTAAAAATATTAGCGTAGGCGAGGGCGAAAATCACCAGACAATCTTTGATGAAAGTCTCATCCTCATCATTATAAACTTTGGGCTTGGTCTTTTTTAGCTCTATTTTTAAGCTTTTTATTAAATTTTTAGCAACTTGGCTATCTTGGTCATAGCGGATGCCCGATTGAATAGTGATGGTTCTAACACCCGCATAATCCTGTAGGATATTGTTCAAATTATCAAAAGTTATATGGCCGCGAAATGGGAGCGAGCCACCGCCAAGTATCGGCGCTACTGTCAACTCGCGGCTTTCCCCCAGCTTATAAGCTTGAGAATTCATCACTTTAACTGCCAGTACCGATGCCGTCATCCCGTATGATAAAGCGGAATCTGAGCGCCCTATCATATATCTTAGCCGCTTTTGTTTGAAACCGAGTGGCGCCGCCTGGTCAAGATAATCGCTATATAGAGAGGTAAAATTTAACATAGCGGGAATGCCCTCAATCAACGCGATGACTTGCAGAGCATTCGGGTCTCTCACTAAACCGAATTCCTTATGGGCCAGCTCAATAATATCGGCAATGCGGCGGCGGAGTTTGATAAGGTCATCCGCGCCTTTGACCATCGGCAATATTACCTCTTCGATACCGCCGACACCGGGAGACGCTTTAACGATGTCATAATCAGCCTCGACTATGGACATCAGCGCCATTAATTGTCTAAACACCGTTTCTTCAGTCGCGTTGGAAATCCGTGGGGTCAAAGCTACATCTTTGCCGGGAATCAATCCCTTGGCGATAAGTTGATGGGCGATATCCGCTGTCTGGTGATACGGCGTCATCTTCCCTTCAAAATCTATCATCAACTCTTCTATGCCCAAGCCGGCCGGTTGCGGAGATAGAGCGTTTACGGCTTCAGCCACTTCTTCTTGGATGGAAACGTAGCGGCTGGCGCTATCAGGATGTTGTGTCGCCATTGAACTTGGTAATTTCATTAATTCTCCTAATTATATAAATATCCATATTTATTATACCAGTTAAAATAAAGGTGAGTAAATTTGGGGGTCAGGTCTTGCATTTTCGCAAAAGGGTCAGATCTTCAATCTTGACATTAGCAACTTCTTATCACGCTAATGTCAAGATTGAAGATCTGACCCTTTATATGCAAGACCTGACCCCCGATTAAATAGACGGCAGTGCTATTTCAATGTAAACTAATAAGCAAATTTTTAAATTATAAGGAGAAGTACATGCTTAATAAATCTATTCTAAAAGGCCGTGCCTTTCCAGCCGTCATCTTCATCTTATTAATTGTTTTACTTGTCGGCTGTACTAAGACCAGAACCATTACTCAATCCGAAGCTATTCCTTTTAAACGCACCACGATAAAAGACTCTACTCTATATAAAGGTATGAAGAAATTTGAAAAAAAAGGTATTGCCGGGCTTAGGCAGGTTATCTATAAGGAGAAATATTCGGGTGATGAGTTCATCTCACGCAAAAAAATTAGTGAAAAAGTCGTCGCTAAGCCGGTCAATGAGATAGTTAAAGTAGGGACAATCGAGACGGTGAGGTTTATAGCAATATCCGGTAGCGAATCATTTGAATTAATCTTGAAATCCTATAGTCGGGAAACAACGATGACCAAGGGTAAGAAACCGATAGCGGGAGATTTTTTGCGCATAGACGGCAGCCTAAAGAATAACGGCGATAAAACGGCTAAGATAGGAGCGTTTTTGGATATTGCCGCTATACATCCATCAATAAAGACGGGTTTAAGCTTCTTGAAGATATCGGCGCCTCAGCAGCTGGAAGCCGGCCAATCAGTTGCGGTAAACTGGGAAGGTCCTATAAACCCCGGCAAAAAAGGGCAAAATACGGCTATTACGGATTTATCGCAGATTCAACTACTGCCTCGGCTTTTTATCGGACCCAAAAATAAGCAATTAGCGCCGACAAAGACTCTTCAGGGTTTACCTGGTGGTTAATTAATCATAATATATATTATTATGATTAAAAAGAGACTCAGGATCAGGGAAGATTGCGAGCGTAACAAGATGACGCACAAGTAGTAATTGATAGATAAATATATGATGGAGATAGATATTGTTCAAGGATAAACTGGAGAAATTAAAATCTAAAAGCATAGCCGCGATAGCGGCGGCCGGCTCCACTCAAACCCTGGAAAGCTTAAGGGTTAATTTATTGGGAAGAAAAGGCGAGCTGACGCAATTGCTTAAAAGCATTGGTACGTTGGCGACCGCGGAGCGGCCTGAGGCCGGAAAGCTGGCTAATGAAACGCGGCAAGCTATTGAGGCAGACTTATCTAGGCGCCAAGCTGAGTTAAGCACTGCGGAGAGGGCCGAACAACTTTCAAGCGAGTCCTTAGATATTACTTTGCCGGGTAGAAAGCCGCAGGTCGGACATGGGCATTTATTGACGCAAGTAATTAACGACATAGTTCGCATCTTTGCCGGACTCGGCTACAAGATTGCCGAAGGTCTGGAAGCGGAGCTGGACTGGTACAATTTTGAGGCATTAAATATGCCGCCCGACCATCCGGCCCGTTCTCTGCAGGATACTTTCTACCTTAAAAAAAATAAAGATGATGTCTTATTGCGCACGCATACCTCGCCGGTACAAATTAGGATAATGGAAGAGCAATCTCCACCGCTGTATATCATCTGTCCCGGTCGAGTTTATCGGCGTGATGTCGCTGACCCCAGCCATTCGCCGATGTTTCATCAGGTTGAAGGTTTGGTTGTGGATAAGGGGATAACTTTTGCCGACTTGCGAGGCACACTGGAGAGTTTTGTTCATCAGATGTTCGGTGCCGATCGCCGAGTACGCTTACGGCCGCATTTTTTTGCTTTTACCGAGCCCAGCGCCGAGGTGGATGTTTCTTGTATTGTCTGCGGCGGCAACGGCTGCCGGGTCTGCGGCGGCAACGGTTGGCTGGAAATACTTGGGTGTGGCATGGTTGACCCCAATGTCTTCAACAACGTTGGTTATGACCCGGAGACTCATGTCGGCTTTGCTTTCGGTATGGGCGTTGAACGTATCGCTATGCTTAAATATGGAATTAATGATATCCGCTCATTTTTTGAGAATGATATAAGATTTTTAGAGCAATTTTAAACTGATTTTGAGGTAGAAATATGCGTGTTACTTATAACTGGTTAAAAGAATATGTCGATTTTGACTTAACAGCCGCGGAGCTGGCGGCGCGTCTTGATCTTACCGGCATCGAAGTCGAGTCTCTGGAGCGTTTAGGTGTTGGACTGGATAGAGTGGTAGTCGGCAAGATACTCGCAATAGAACCTCATCCCAATGCCGACCGTCTGACTTGTTGCCGGGTCGATGTAGGCACAGAAGAGCCCGCTGATATTGTTTGCGGCGCGAAGAATATTAAAATCGGCGACTTGGTGCCGGTAGCGTTGCCGGGCGCTAATTTACCCAACGGTTTAAAGATTAAAGTCAGTAAAATAAGAGGGCGGAAATCTAAGGGCATGATGTGTTCGGCCACTGAATTGCAACTTGGCAAAGACGCCCGCGGAATTTTAATCTTGCCCACGTCCGCTCAAATCGGCATGCCTATCAGCCAAGCGCTGGAGTTGCATGATTATCTTTTTGAATTGGAAGTTACCCCCAATCGTCCTGATTGTCTGGGAGTTATTGGTTTAGCTCGAGAAGTAGCCGCCGTTACCGGCGGAAAATTTAAGATTCCCGCTATTAAAGCCGAGGAAAGTGCTGGGCTTACCAGTGAGCAATTCGAAGTGGAAGTGAAAGACGCGGAACTTTGTCCGCGCTATGTCGCGCGCTTGCTTAAAGATGTAAACATCGGGCCTTCACCGCTTTGGCTGGTTCGTCGTTTGGAAGCAGTTGGCGTCAGAGCCGTAAATAATATAGTCGATATTACTAATTACATAATGATGGAGACGGGCCAGCCTTTGCACGCTTTTGATTTCGACCTCATCAAAGGTGCGCGGCTCATTGTTAGGCGCGCGCAGGACGGCGAAAACTTAATTACCATCGATCACATTAAACGTGACCTTAATGAGGAGATGCTGCTTATAACAGATGCCAAACATCCGTTGGCCCTGGCCGGTGTTATGGGCGGTTTTGATTCGGAAATATCCGATAAGACTACGTCGGTATTATTGGAGTCAGCCGCGTTTCTGCCCACTAACATAATGCGTACCTCTCGCTCTTTGGGGCTCATTTCCGAATCTTCGTATCGTTTTGAAAAGGGCGTGGATGTTAACGGCTGTCTCTACGCGGCGGAGCGCGCGGCTCAGTTGATGGTGGAGTTGGCCGGCGCGCAGTTACAAACCGGCGCTATTGATATCTATCCAAATAAAATAGGAACCAGAGATTTAAAGCTGCGACCTGCCCGCGTCAACCAAATACTGGGAACTAAGATTACACCGGCGAAAATGGTCGCCATATTAAATGGCTTGGAACTCAATGTCGAGCCGGAGCAAAAAGATGATACTTTAACAGTTACGGTTCCGACCTTCAGGGTTGACTTAGAGCGGGAGATAGATCTAATCGAGGAGATTGCCCGCGTCTACGGTCTCAATAACATTCCGACGACCTTGCCTCTTAGTACGGCTGTCGAGCGCGGATTAACGTTGGTGCAAATCCAGCGACAGACCTTGCGTCGAATTGTCCTTAGCGCCGGCTTTAATGAAGCGGTAAATTATACCTTTATCAGTGGCAAAGACCTGGACAATTTATCGCTGCCGGACGACCATCCCTGGCGTCAAGCGCCGCGTCTTACCAATCCTATTTCCGAGGAACAGAAACTGTTGCGTACGTCACTGTTGCCGGGATTATTAAAAAATGTAAGGCGTAACTTGAATCACGGTCAAAACAATGTGCGATTATTTGAAAGCGGAACTATTTTTTTAGATACCTCAGAGGTATTGCCGCTGGAGATTTTGGAGATCAGCGGCGTCTTGTCCGGCAATCGTGAAGAGACAAGTTGGCTTAAGAGCTCCGGCACCGTGGATTTTTTTGATATTAAAGGCACCGTGGAAACAATAGCCGAGCAGATGAATTTAGCGGATTATGATTTTCGTCCGGCGACTCATCCCAGCTTGCATCCCGGCTCTACCGCCGAATTGTTAACCGAGGGTCAGGTAACCGGTCTTATAGGGCAGCTCCACCCGGAGGTACAATTGGCTTATGATATTAAACAAAAAGTATTTGTTTTTCAGATAAATGTTGATAAGTTACTTAGCCATGTAAATCCTGAGCGTACTTTCCATGAAATAAACCGGTTGCCGGGCGTAGAATTTGATTTGGCTTTAGTGGTTGACGAAAAGATAGCCAACGAGCAGATTAAAAGAGTAATTTGGGACAGCGGTGAGGGGCTGTTAAAGGAGATGCGGCTCTTCGATCTTTTTCATGGCGGTAATCTGCCGCCGGGAAAGAAGAGCTTGGCTTACGCCTTGACGTACCGTTCGGACAAGCGGACTCTAAGGGAAAAAGAAGTACAAAAGATACATCAGCGTATTATTCGTAAAGTATCTCAGGAGTTGGGTGCCACCTTACGGGAATAGCTGAGGTATCCGATTTTCATTCCCTGACCATCGACGAAATTCTTGCGGAATTATTTGTTAAGCACCATGGTGGTAGGGTATAATAACGATAGCTATATTAACAAAGAAGGTGGTCTTATGTGTCAAGCAAGCACTAAATCTTGTGAATGCGGTTCGCAAGAAGCAAGTTTTCATTTTATCAATAATGTTTTGCCGGAAAACGTAGTTCGGGCTCTATACTGCCCTGACTGCGGCAAATCGGTTGAATTTGATGATGAGTCCATGGTTAAAGACAACGGCTGGATAATCGATTATGAAATCGAGGGCGCGCGTATGTTCGCGGGCGAAATGGATGTTACACCGGAAAAAGTTACACCGGAATTTATCTTTGATAACGGTTACTGCTCTTGGGTCGGATATACGCCGTCGGATAGAACCGACAGTTTTGAAGAGAAGAAAAAGATTCCGGATTTGGCCAAGACAGACCGGCGGCGGTAGTTTGCGGAGGTTAAGAATTGGTCCAACCACCAA
>CAJVYJ010000096.1 GCA_913009475.1 uncultured Actinomycetes bacterium
CCTAACTATGGCCTCAAATCCTGCCTGGTCAAAGTTAGAAACAAACTTGATGCCGTCGCTGTTGACTTCATCTACGGGTAACGCATCCCGTTTGTCATAGAGATTACGCCGCAAATACTCCAACGTTGAGAATGCCCGGGCTTCCTCACCCCTATCAGTTAATACATGAGCACTTAACTTTTGAGTATGATGATCAAAACAGAGATAGACTGACATCACCATCATCAAACAATCCGGAATATTTAAATCATCATCAGCTTGGTTGGGGATTCTTTCAATATAACGACCCACATCATAGCTTAAATAACCAAAAGCGCTGCCCGGGAAGTTGCTATCGCCGTTAATATGATAATTTTCCATTAACGAAAATATCTCATCCAACGGATTGCCGCCGCCGCTGAATGAACGGCCGTCTTTTATCAACTGTGATGACCCGTTCTTGCTCCGATAAATCATTTTGGGCTTTATGCCAATAAAGGAACGCCCGGACACACGCTTACCGCCGGCTACGCTCTCCAATAAAAAACTGTACGGCGAATAGAGGCGTTCATAAGCCGCTAACGGCTCCCGCCAGTCGAGCTCAAAAGAGAGCATCGTCAATTGCTTAATATCTTTTTTTAATTTCTTTCCCAGTACGGAAGGATAGCGCACAGCTTCTCCTTTGGTTGGGCAGATGCGCCACCAAAGGAAAAAGTTCCTAAGAGGTGAGCGGACGCGAAACCGCATCGCAGATTATCTCTTTCGTCTGGAGGCAACGTCCCATCCTCCAACACTTTACGCGCGGCTTCTACTCTGCCTGTCAATTCAGGTTATCATAATTTCCAGCGGCTTTCAAACATAGCTACGATCTCTTGACTATGACCCCGATTTTGATTTTTTCGCTCCTGCCCCCATCGCCTTTAAGCGGGCGATGCGATCCGCGATCGGCGGATGAGTGTCGAATAGGTTGTTAAGCCGGTTGGCATGTTCTTTCAAGGGGTTGACGATATACATATGAGCGGTGGCTTTATTGGCGACTTCCAGCGGTTCGGTATCCGCTGCTAATTTCTTAAGCGCCCCCGCCAAGCCGGGCGGATATCTGGTTAGCAGAGCCCCATTGGCGTCCGCCAAATACTCGCGCTGCCGTGATACCGCCAGCCTAATAAGTTGAGCGATTATTGGCGCCAGTATGGCCAGAATAATGCCGACAATCATTATAAAGATACCGAAACCGCCGTTATTATTATCGCGATCACGCGTTCCGCCCCAAAAAAAACTTCTCAGCAGCCAATCGGATAAAAGAGCTATGGCACCAACTAAGACTACCGTTATACTTGATAATCTAATATCATAATTTTTGATATGGCTCATCTCGTGGGCAACTACGCCTTCCAACTCCAGACGATCGAGCTTTTCCAACAAGCCGGTCGTTATAGCCATGGCCGCGTGTTCAGGATCGCGACCGGTTGCAAAAGCGTTGGGAGCGGAATCATTGATAACATACATCTTCGGAGTGGGAAGGCCGGCGGCAATAGCCAGACCCTCGACACTATTATAAAGATGAGGATATTCCTGCTTATCGACCGGCCGCGCACCGCTGATTTTTAATACGATTTTATCGCTGTAATAAAAGCTGGTAAAAGTCATAGCGCCTGCGACAATCAAAGCGATAACTACGCCCGCCGGACCAAAATAAGTCAGCGTGCTGAATATATAGCCTAGAGCCGCCAGTAGAATAACAAAGAGGATAATCAGCAGCCATGATCGCCGCTTATTTGCGGAAATTTGCTTATACATGATAGGGCTTACCCGCTAACTTTAGCTTTTATTTTCTTGTCCGCCGGCGTTAAAATCAACTTTTACCGGTTCACGAGCTACATCTTCAGTCTCAAAATACTCGCGCGGGCCGAAAGAAAACATCGATGCCATAATATTTCCAGGAAATGCCTGAGTAGCGGTATTGTAACTCATAACACTATCGTTATAGAATTGGCGCGAAAACGCAATTTTACTTTCTGTCCCAGCCAGCTCTTCCTGCAACATTAAAAAATTCTGGTTGGCTTTCAAATCGGGATAATTTTCCGCTACGGCAAAAAGTGAACGTAGAGTGCCGGTCAGCATATTTTCCGCTTTCGCCTGTTCACCAACAGCGCCGGCACTAACCGCTTGCGAACGGGCGTTAGTTACTTTGGTAAAAACCTCTTTTTCGTGGCCGGCATATCCCTTAACGGTTTTCACCAGATTAGGTATCAGATCATAGCGCCGCTTGAGTTGCACATCGATTTGATGCCAAGCGTTATCCACCCGATTTTTTAAGACTACCAAGCGATTATATAATATGATAAAAACTATAACTAAAATTATCAAAACAATTATGATGCCAATAGCCATCATTTACCTCCAAAATATAAGTTTTCCTAATAACAAATTACTTATTGAATCTTATGGTGACGCTAATTAATTGTCAAACGCTATCCGACTAATTAATTTATAATATCGACGGGAATACCGGGCTCTACCATCTCATACAACTGCTCAACATCGTGAATATACATACGAATACAGCCATGAGACGTGGAACGTCCGATACTGCCATTATTGTAAGTACCATGTATAAAGATGGCGGGAATAGTAAGACCAATAGCCCTGGTACCTAAGGGATTGCCGGGACCAGGCGGAATCGACTTGGGCATAGAAACCGCCCAAGCGCTTTTGGGCGCTATCCAGGTAGGATTCTTTTGTTTATACGTAGTACGAAAATGACCTCTCGGTGTCGGGTGTGTAGGCATGCCGACAGCGATCGGATAAACTTTCAATAACCCGCCGTTGCGAAAGAAATACAGGCGATGTTCACCCCGGTTGATGACAATCCGCCGGGAATCGACGGTAAAAGTCCATGCCTGAACCAGAGTATGCCCGGCATAATCGGTGGCTTCGATTTTCGCTTGATGAGAGCCGTCACTCAGTAAACCGCCAAGATATGATATATCTTTACTGTCAGAACCATCTTTCTCAACCGCCAGGGTGCCGTCGATCGAGAGCCGCATGACCCTCAAACCTGAATCCCCTTCAATTAACTTAACCGCTACTTTAGGAGATTGGGACCTAACGGTCGCTCCGTCCGCCGGCATAAACGATTCGATAGTAGGAGTTGTTTCATCTTTAATTATCGGGATAACAACCGTACGCAAATTACCTACCCTATCGGCTGCTGTTAAAAGTAGTTTATTTTTATTTTTCAATCCGGTTAGGTGAAGATTGAAGTTGCCGTTATTTTTAACCTTGAAAGATGATAGTAATTTACCATTAAGATCAGCCCTAACATCAGCACCCGGCTCACTCTTTCCTTTTAAAATATAATCGGCGGCCGGCGTAACTACAAATGCCGCGTTATCGCCGATTGATATTGACGGCGGCTCGGTATCGATTATAAATTCCCAACGAGTTTTAACTTTTCTGGAAACGACAACATTATAATTTAACTCGGCTTCAACCAGATGTTTCCCCTGAGACAGCTTGGCATTGGATACAAACGTAAAACCCAGTTCATTGGTTTTTATCTGCTTGGTAATATCTTTACCATCGAGAAATACTTTGACTTTATTGAGATGAACACCGGGAACCATGTTCCAGACAGCTGATATCTTTGGCTGGTCATTAGTGATATAAGTAGATTTTTCCGGAGAGATAGTGACAAAATGATCGGCTGAGGCAAAAACAACGCCCCAACTACCGAGCAGGATAGCGATTATTACCATCGCAATTAAGACGGCTTTTTTTATCGTAGACACCCTTCTATGCTTTGCTGATTATTTTAATTGTAATACTCTCTTTTATCAAGTGATTTATTGTTTTATTAACTTAATTTAATTGTTTAGATTATTCCCCCCCTTACTTAGCGGCAAACAATCATCTTAGGAAATTTTAAACAAAGTATTAATCGCGTATGTTACCATTTTTATTGAAATAATAAAAGCAAACAGCAACCTTTACGCTATCTATCAGCTAACAATCCATCTATATGAACAAAAAATGGTTCACTTATTTCTTACTCTTGTATTATTATACTGACGATAGTACCGTTCGGTCTTCGAACTGAGGAAACGGCTTGAAACATAATTTGCGCCAAGGGCAAGCCGCCGCGAGCACGAACAAAAAACATCGTCAGGAACTCATCTTTTTTAATCTCCAGCCGCCACCCTTTAGTTTTCATTTCTCTTTCATAAAAAGCTGATACCGCCCCAAGATCAGCCGCGGCTCTATAAGCTAAGAAATAAGTTATTCTTCGACCGGCCACTCGCCGTTGATAAACGATTCTCACACTCTTCGGATACCTGGGTATGGTCTTGAAATCATGGCCGCGCACATCTCTATTGTGATATTTGGTTAAAACGGCAACGTTGTAATTAAAATTTTCCGCGCCGGTCAAGGCCGGACGCGCCAATCGACAGCCCGATAATAAGATTGCCAATGCCACGCCTATTAATAATACGTGCCGGTGTCGGTAATACTTACCTGGCGGGAATATCAAAGATGACCCCGTTGTCCCATTTTTCGAATATGTAAGATTGCTTAACGGTAATTCGCGGACCCCAACCAAAGCCCGAAATGACCGGCTGATGGTAACTGACGGTTATTCTTATGGGTTTTATGACCGCTTTGATTAAAGGCAGATTACTAACATTTGTAATTTTTACGTCAACGCGCTCCGTGTCGATCAGCGGATCAGCTGTCTTCATTATCCTTTTAACATAGTCGCTGACTTCTGGTCCATCCTTTACAACCGCCAAACGCCCGCCTTCCAAAGCGGCGCGAGCTACCAAAGCTTTCTTTTGGCCGGCACCCGCCAAACTAAAAACAGCCAGAGTTATAAATAACAGTAGCGGCATCACTATGGCCAGCTCCACCGCGGCCGTTCCCCGCTGATTGAAAAGCCCGTCGAAACCGCCGTAAGCCCGTCGAAACCGCCGTTTAAAGTTGAAAGCCATCGGGTACCATCTGCTTCCCATATTTTTTTTCAAGCTTATGAATGGTACTGAGCATTTTTCTTACTTTGCCGACCAAGCCACCCAGCTGTGAGTCGATTGTATTGCGGGTAACTTTTTTTGTATTGGTTAAAACCGGACGCGTTTCCGTAATTTTCGGCGGTACCAGATTTATCTTTTTTAAGCCTTTGACTAAATACCGGCCGATAAAACCGTATTTCCCCCCTAAACGGTCTACTTTGCGACCAAAAATATTAAGCGCGTCCAATAACCAAGTTAACGCCCCGCCGGTTTGGGCTAAAACCGGAGTGCCGGCAAATAAATTCTTGATGGCGTCTTGGCCCACAACAATACCGGCTCCCCCTGACTGGACTTTGGCCGCGGAGACCGCGATATTAAAGCCGGTCTTCTGTCCACCGAGCCAAGAGCTAAAAGGTATATCGGTGCTTTGATGGACGACAATAGCTACCAATCCATCTTGGCCCGCTTTAAAATATTTACCTCGTTTGGCTTCAAGCGCGTCAAGTTCTTTGGACCATTTATTGCGCGAGGAAGTCAGGCCGCCAACGCGGCCGCTCTTTTTACGTCCCGCACGCAGCAGCTCGATTATCTTTTCATCACGCCTGATCTCATCAGCCGACAGACCCTGCTTTTTCAGATAATTCTTTCGTTGATAATATGCTATCCAGACCTTATCCATCACCATTCTGGCCCGACCTATCTCCCGACTTCGCGCCTCAATACGCCCTTTTAATGACCTCTCAGCCGCGGTCGGCGGCGGAGCTTGAAGACGCATAGGAAACGGTACGGCCAAGCCATAATAGCCGTTGGTATTATTAGCTTGAATATAGGCGATACTGTTGCCGACAGCGTAAACAGGTGCTATCTCCTTAACCACTTCTTTGGCCTCATAAAGCCCATCCATAGCGGAGCTGGTCGCTGTTTGAAAATTAACCGGTATCTCATAAAGCCCGGAAACCGAACCTAAACTGGCAATATCGGCAATAGTTACCGTAGTGTACAGAACATCCAGGATAAAATTGCGCAACCAAATAATAAAATTGATAATCTCAATCGTCTGAGTTGATTTGGCCAAAACATTAGCACCCGCCAACGCTGCTGAATCAGCTGCCGCCTGTTGGTTGGTGCTCTCAATCGATAATGAACTAATCGCCAGTGATGTCATCAGTAAGGCCATGATAAGCAGGATTACACCAGCCACAAAGGGAAGTGTTTGAGCTTCTTGGTCGCGCACCAGTTTTAATATCATATTTCTCTAATCTTGTCCTAAATAAGGTTCTAGTTTGGCTATAGCGTTAACCGCGATTTTTATGCCGCCACTGCCGCCGCCGAGCATCACGGCTTGTTTGATTATAGGAAGGAGAGCTATCTCGGCACTGACCTTAACGCTGATCTCATCGCCGTTTTTAGTTATCTCCACTTGACGCTTTTTTTTAATATTATCCGGCCCTACCGGCAACAGCCGAGTTTGTTCCAGAGCAATATCCCGCGCTTTATAAAGCTCATTGGGGTAAACGGCCGCTGAGCGCGCGGCAGTGAAAGCCGCGTTTTGCAAAATAATTTTAGCGTTGGTCAAAAATATTATTTGTAATATGCCGAACAATATTAATAATAACAACGGCAATACCAGCACGAACTCAGTGATTACCGAACCGCTTTCATTATTTGCTATCATTATTATCAACTCCTAGAAGCGTGGCCGAAAACCCAATCTGCGACGCTCCACCCCACAAAGTAAAGCAATACTTTGCGGGGGCCCCGGTTATTCTCGGTCTCGTCTCGGTTACGTAACAAAACTACGCTCCCTCACCTCGACTTTCGTCTGCCTTGCATATAGGAGCTTGCCTAAACATTACACTCCGGCTGCAAATCCGGTGTGGCGGCGGCTGCCTTTGTTGTGACTTCTCCGAGTAGCTACCGCTACGCGTCGCCGTCCTGCCTCGTCAATCAACTCGCCCTCCGAGATCGGAAGAGCGTCGTGTAGGGAAAGAGTGTA
>CAJVYJ010000097.1 GCA_913009475.1 uncultured Actinomycetes bacterium
GAAGATGAAAAAGCCGGAAAAGACTGAAGCGGAAATTATGGCTGAAATACAGGAGGCCATGGCTAAAACTCCGGTCAAGGATCTTATTTTACAGTTTATGATGACGCTATCAAGCATTGCTTACCAACGTTTAGGCGTGTATCAAGAACTCGATAAGACAAAAATCGATTTATCTGAAGCTAAAGTAGCTATCGATAGCTATGAGGCCTTAATAAAGATTGTAGAGACGCAAACTAAACCGGAAGAAATTAAAACCCTAAAAGGTATATTATCAAGCTTAAAAATGGTTTATGTGGAAAAAAAATAAACAAACAAGTTGGATATTAAATTTATTTATAGACTGTTTCTATAATTAAAAATTATGTTATACTATCTTTTTACTTGTCAAACAAGCGAATTATTCGGAGTGACTTATGACTGAAAATAACTGTAGTTGCGAAGAGAATAATAGTAAAAATGAGCAGTTGACAATGGATATCTTAGCGAAATATAGCGGTAAAAAGGGTTCATTGATGCCGATTCTGCAAGAGGTTCAAACCATCTTCGGCTATCTGCCGCAAACTATTCTTAAAAAAATATCCGCTGAGACTAAAATGCCAATGAGTCGGATTTACGGCGTCGCTACTTTTTATTCACAATTCCGGCTGCAACCTGTCGGTAAGAATATAATAAGAGTTTGTCATGGGACGGCTTGCCACGTGGCCGGGTCGGAAAATATTACCTTGGCGCTGGAGTCCAAATTAGATGTTGAAGACGGTCAAACGACGGCTGATAATCAATTTACACTGGAGTCGGTAGCGTGCCTGGGATGCTGCAGCTTGGCGCCGGTTGTAATGGTAAACAAGCATACCTATGGGAGCTTAACTCCTGATAAAACTAAGAAATTAATCAAAAAATATGAACAAAAAGAAAACTAATACCACTAATACGAATACGGAGGTCATTGTCGGGCTTGGCAGCTGCGGTTTAGCGGCGGGAGCCGGCGATGTCTTCGATGCTTTAGCGGATGAGATGAAAAAAAACGGTGTAGACGCGCGATTGAAAAAGACGGGTTGCATCGGTCTCTGTTATAAGGAAGTCCTGATTGATATTATCTCTGACGGCGTCAAGGTCTCTTACGGCAATGTCACGCCGGCGATGGCGGCGCGTATTGTCAAGGAACATCTGGTTGAAGGCCGGCCGGTCGATGAATGGATTATTTTCAAGAAAGACGTTGTCAGCGGGGAAAATACTTTTCTTAAGGACCAAAAAAGAATAGTTTTGCGTAAATGCGGTTTAATTGATCCGGAAGACATAGAAGAAGCCATTGCTAAGGGCGGATATGAGGCCATAAAAAAAGTTTTAAGCGAGAACTCACCCGATGAAGTTGTGGCTATTGTCAAAGAGTCGGGCTTGCGCGGTCGCGGCGGCGCCGGCTTTACCACTGGCTTGAAATGGGAATTTACCAGAAAAGCTGAGGGCGATCAAAAATATATTATATGTAATGCCGATGAAGGTGACCCCGGTGCTTATATGGATCGTAGCGTCTTAGAGAGCGATCCCCATGCAGTTTTAGAAGGTATGCTGATTGCGGGCTACGCAATCAGCGCCGACCAGGGCTATATTTATTGTCGGGCTGAATATCCTTTAGCAATTAAAAGATTGAATATCGGCATAGAGCAAGCCAGGGCCAAGGGCTTGCTTGGCAAAAACATTCTCGGTCATGATTTTAATTTTGATATTACTATTAAACAAGGAGCCGGCGCGTTTGTCTGCGGCGAGGAAACGGCGCTGATGGCTTCAATAGAGGGCAAACGGGGGATGCCGCGCTTAAAGCCGCCTTTTCCCGTGATATCAGGCCTTTGGGAGAAGCCGACTTGTATCAATAATGTCGAAACTTTGGCTAATATCAGTTGGATTATCTTAAACGGAGCTGCTGAGTACGCGGCCATAGGCACTGAACGCAGCAAGGGCAATAAAGTTTTTGCTTTAACGGGTAAGATCGAGCGCAGCGGTCTGGTGGAAGTGCCGATGGGGATAACGCTTAGAGAGATAATCTTCGATATCGGCGGCGGCATAAAAGACGGCGGGACCTTTAAAGCTGTTCAAATCGGGGGCCCGACCGGAGGTTGCCTGCCTGAAGATTTTCTCGATACTTATGTTGATTACGACTCACTGACTAAAACCGGAGCGACTATGGGCTCCGGTGGCATGGTTATTTTAGACGAGTCCACTTGTATGGTTGATTTGGCGAAATTTTTTATGTCTTTTGCTCAAAGTGAATCATGCGGTAAATGTGTCCCTTGCCGCCTGGGAACCAAGAGAATGCTGGAGATATTAGAGCGTATTACCCAAGGTATCGCTTCCGCGGAAGAGTTGGATCTCTTGGAAAGTTTGGCGGTCGATGTCAAGATGTCATCTCTTTGCGGACTCGGACAAACCGCACCCAATCCGATATTGACTACCATTAAATATTTTCGTGATGAATATCTTAGCCATATACATGATAAAACCTGTCCCGCTAAAGTCTGTGTAGACTTAATCGATGTGGTGATTAATCAGGACCTATGTCGTCAGTGCGCCGTATGTATCAAGCATTGTCCAGTGCAAGCGATAAGCGGGGCCCGTCATGAGTATACTGTAATCGACCCCGACGCCTGTATTGGCTGCCGGATGTGTATCTCCGTTTGTCCCTGGAACACTATTGACGTTGATTCGCCAAAGCAGTTGATAGTCCCGGCCGAAAAGTACCGTCGGCCGGTCAACAAAGAGAACGTGGCCGAGAGCGTGAGATGCAAGGCAGACGAAAGTCGAGGTGGGGGAGCGTAGTTTTGTTACGTAACCGAGAAGAGACCGAGGATAACACCGCAGATTGGGTTGGCGGCCAAGCTTCTAGGCGCAAAGTCGGGAGTTCAACGATGATTCCCAAAGGGATGTTGTAATAGCCGGGGATAGATCAGGCATTTAATTAAAGGAATGTTCGTATGTCGCAGTTGAATATTACCATAAATGAAAATAAGCTTACGGTTAGTCCCGGGTCCACTATCTTGGATGCCGCTAAAGCGGTTGGCGTTCATATACCCACTCTCTGTCATGACCCGCGTTTGAAGCCTTACGGCGCGTGTCGTGTCTGTTTAGTGGAAGTCGAAGGCGCCCGCGCGCCCATGCCGGCGTGTGCCACTAAAGTAACAGACGGCATGGTAGTCAGTACGGATACGGAGAAAATCCATAGATTACGCAAGACTGTTGTTGAGTTGCTTATCTCCGACCATCCCTTGGAATGTGTTACTTGCGAACAATGCGGTGATTGCGGGCTGCAGGACCTGGCCTATCGATATGGATTGAATAAGAGCCGCTATATCGGGGAGCGCCATCCGTTAAGAGAACAAGGCGATGACCCGTTCATCCAAAGAAACCTGGATAAATGTATTCTTTGCGGGCGCTGTGTCCGCATCTGTGACGAGGTGGAGTCAGCTTTTGCTATCGACTTTACTTATCGAGGTTTTCAGGTCCAAGTCGGCACCGATTACGGTACATCACTTAAGAATACCAGCTGTGAGTTTTGCGGCCAATGCATATCGTCTTGTCCCGTCGGCGCGTTGATAGAAAAGCCGCGCTTAAATAAGGGTCGGACTTGGGAGACAAAAAAAACTTTAACTATCTGTCCTTACTGCGGCACTGGTTGTACGTTGGAGTTACAGACTATCGGCGACAAGATAGTTAATGTCGCGGCGCCGCTTGACAAGGGTGTTAATCGGGGAAATCTTTGTGTAAAGGGGCGTTTTGGCTACCAGTTCGTTAACAGCAATGACCGCTTGAAAACACCATTAATAAAAAAGAACGGTAAGTTCGTGGAAGCGACTTGGTCGGAAGCGATTTCGTTGATAGCGAAGAAGTTTAATGGTATTAAGTCGGCGCATGGCGCTGACGCTCTGGCCGGTTTTTCCTCAGCCAAATGCACTAATGAGGAAAATTATCTTTTCCAAAAGTTTATGCGGGCCGCGGTGGGCACCAATAATGTTGACCATTGCGCGCGTCTTTGTCACGCCTCAACGGTGGCCGGACTGGCCCGCGCGTTTGGCAGTGGTGCCATGACCAATTCCATTGATGATTTTGCCAAAGCCAAAGCGATTTTAGTAATTGGTTCCAATACCACAGAGGCGCATCCTATTATCGGGATAAATATACTGCAGGCGGTGCGTAATAATGGTGCCAAGTTGATTGTCATCGATCCGCGTAAAATCAAACTAACGCAGTTCGCTGATATTTGGATGGCGCAAAGGCCGGGCAGTGACGTCGCTGTCATCAACGGCATTATGAATATAATTTTAAAGGAAGGCTGGTACGACCAAAAATTTATCGAGGAGCGTACGGAAGACTTTGATGAGTTAAAGAAGATATTAGATGCGTATACACCGGAAAAGGTAGCGGAAATATCAGGTGTTTCACCCGAAGATTTACGACGGGCCGCGGATATTTATGCCAACAGCGGCGCCTCATCCATAGTATTTTCTATGGGAATCACCCAGCACTCAACCGGCACTGACAATGTTTTATCGTTGGCAAATTTAGCGATGATGACCGGCAATGTCGGCCGCGAAGGTACGGGCGTAAATCCGCTCCGGGGACAAAATAACGTGCAAGGTGCTTGTGATATGGGCTCTTTACCTAATGTCTGTTGCGGTTATCAAAAAGTTGGCGATGATGGTGTTCAAGCCAAATTTCAGGCAGCGTGGGGGGTCGAGCTACCGAAAACCCCTGGCTTAACCGTGGTGGAAATATTAAACAGCGCGGCTAAGGGCGGCGTTAAAGGGTTGTATGTTATGGGTGAGAATCCGATGCTCAGTGACCCCGACAGCCAACACGTGGAAGAAGCGTTGGAGAAATTGGAATTTTTGGTAGTTCAGGATATCTTTATGACGGAGACAGCTGTGTTTGCCGATGTTATTTTGCCGGGTCTGACATTCGCTGAGCGTGATGGTACCTTTACTAATACGGAAAGGCGAGTGCAGCGGATAAGGCGGGCTATTAATCCTATGGGAAACGCTCGCGAGGATTGGCGGATAATCTCCGATGTCGCTACCGCGATGGGTTATCCCATGCATTATGAGTCGGCGGATGAGATACTGGCGGAAATCAACTCGGTGACACCGTCATATGCGTGTATTACCACCGCGCGCATTAGCGATAGCGGTTTCTAGTGGCCTTGTACCGTTACTAACCATCCGGGAACGCCCTTTTTGCATAAAGACAAATTTGCGCGCGGAAAAGGAAGATTTTACGCGGTCGACTATAAGCCGCCGGCGGAAGAGCCGGACATCAAGTTTCCGCTGATTTTAACGACCGGGCGCCTCTTGAATCAGTTTCACACCGGTACTATGATACGCCGCAGTGAAGGGATAGACGAAGTCTATCCGGTGGCTCACGCGGAGATAAATCCACGTGACGCCGCTAAATATAATATCGCTGACGAAGATGACGTAGTGTTGGAGACCCGTCGGGGGCAAATTACCGCCAAAGCTTTAATTACCAAGAAATCACGGCCCGGTATCGTCTTTATGCCGTTTCATTTCCACGAAGCCGCCGCCAATATACTCACCAATCCTGTTTTGGATCCGATCGCCAAAATTCCCGAATTTAAAGTCTGCGCTTTGAGAATCTCTAAGAAATAGCTTCTCTTGTCATTCCCGACTCCGATCGGGAATCCACAATCAATTGGGCTTTGTGATTTTATTCCTGATGCTTTTTCATTACTCAAGACTTTTTTAAAAAATTATTATGTAGGGGCGGAGTTTATCCCCGCCCGTGAAGATAGGTAAGCTTTGCCTGAGAAACATTTATTTTTTCTCTCGAAATGACGCTGTCAATATCCCCAGCGTGGATATTGCAGCTCGGCTCTCGGCAGCGCTCCTCGCTTAGGAGCTTAGCTCCATTGCGAGACCATGCCCGCTTTAGCCTCCGAGACGCATTTCTCGTAGAATAAATAAACGTTTCTTCTGCCGTATGACGTGTAGCGCGCCAGTTTATCTGGCGCCTTATGAGCGTTGAAGATTATGGGGCGAGAGTAGATAGGGACGTAAAACGTTGTAGGGGCGGGCCTTGCGCCCGCCCGTCGAAAAAAACATTGTAGAGACGTTGCATGCAACGTCTCTACCGCTTGGAGATTCTTCGGTCCGAGTAACAACCATATATTGAATGCTACTTAGGGCAACGAAAATAACATCATTTGTCCGGATGCGATATAATTACATTAATTAGTTTAGAAGGTGGTGGATTATGAATAAAGGATATACCGCTATCGTGAAGCAGGAAGGCGATTGGTGGATTGGATGGATAGAGGAAATCCCCGGTGTGAATTGTCAAGAACAGACGCACGATGAGTTAATGGAAAGTCTGCGAGTTACCCTAAAGGAAGCTCTCAAATTCAATAAGCAAGAAGCACTTGATTCAGTAGGAATAGGATACACTGAAGAAAATATCGCTATATGAAACGCAGAGAACTTATCTCGTATCTACAAGATCATGGATGTGAAATTATTCGAGAAGGAAGTCGTCATTCATGGTGGGGAAACCCAAATAAAAACAAGCGCTCCGCAATACCTAGACATTCAGAAATTAGCGATAATCTTGCAAGAAAGATATGCAAGGATGTAGGCATTAAACAAATAAAGAAGTCTTAACAAGTTATTACAGCGGTTCCTCGAACACGCCAAAAAACAGGTCATCGGCAAGCTCCGCTGAATTAAAACATTATATTTAATAAGCATAACACCTATCTATGGATGGAAAAAATTGAATATCAAGCAAGGTATTAAGGTCAAGATAGTATTAAAACGAGATCAAAAAAGCGGTAAGCTAACCGAAGGAGTTGTCAAAGATATTTTGACTAAATCACCTTCACATCCGCATGGCATAAAAGTAAGATTAACTAATGGAGATGTAGGACGAGTCAAAGAGATATGCAAATGACACTTATTCGAATTATTTCTG
>CAJVYJ010000098.1 GCA_913009475.1 uncultured Actinomycetes bacterium
CCAGGTAAAGAGGTGTATTGGAACTAAGGTATATAAATCGTGCCTTGCCTGTATATAGATGATTATTAGAAAAGTAGTAAATATGAGTTTAGTGAAACGTTTATATTTTCTCTCGAAAAGACACTGTCAATTTCTGGTAATAGACCGAAGCCAGTCCTTGGCAAAAGCAATGAAATTAGCAAGGGCTGGCACCGGAGTAATAATTTGAAAAGCATCTCGGCTCTCGGCAGCGCTCCTCGCTCGGAAGCTTAGCTCCCGGCGAGACCATGCTCGCTCTAGCCTCCGAGACGCTTTTCTCGTAGAATAAATAAACGTTTCTTCAATCGCGTAAGATGTGAGAGCATAAAATGTGTAGGGGCGAGGCGGGCCTTGCCCTTGAAAACGTAAAATAAAATACGCAAAATCCCCCTAATGTCCCCCTTTGTAAAAGGGGGAAGAAAAACACCGTGTACTTTCCCCTCTTTGCTAAAGAGGGGTTGGGGGAGATTGGTGGAAGATAATGTGTAGCCGCAAAGCTTGCTTTGCTTAATAAACGTTTATTTATGTGAGGACAATGATGGTTAAGCTATATGACACTTCGCTTCGTGATGGAGTTCAGCGCGAAGGCATGTCGATTACACTTGAAGATAAGCTAAAAATCGCCGGGAAACTTGACGATTTGGGCATTCACTATATAGAAGGCGGTTATCCGGGTTCTAACCCTAAAGATAAAGCTTTTTTTCACGAGGCTAAAAAGCTGGGTTTAAAGGCTGTATTAGTCGCCTTCGGCAGTACCCGGCGCCCTGGTGGCAAAGCGTCCTCCGACCAAGGTTTGCAAGCCTTGTTGGCGGTGGAGACACCGGTAATTTGTTTGTTCGGCAAGAGTTGGGACCTACATGTTAAGGCGGTTCTTCGAACGGATTTAGACGAAAATTTACGGATGATATCGGATTCGATAGCCAGGCTAAAAAAAGAAGGCAGAGAAGTAGTATTTGACGCTGAGCATTTTTTTGACGCCTATAAAGCCAATCCAAAATATACGATGGAGACTCTAAAAGCCGCGGCAACTGCAGGCGCGGATATCATTACTTTATGCGATACCAATGGCGGCAGTCTTCCGTTTGAAGTTAGTGAAATCGTGGCGCGAGTCAGGTCAAGCATCAATATACCGTTAGGTATCCATGCTCATAATGATACGGGATGCGCGGTCGCTAATTCTTTAATGGCTGTCAAGTCGGGTGCGGTTCAAGTCCAGGGTACCATAAACGGTTACGGTGAAAGGTGCGGCAACGCTAACTTGACTACATTGGCGGCTGACCTGGTATTGAAGATGGGAATAAGATGCCTCAACCCCGACCAACTTAAATTACTGGCTGAGTCGGCGCATTACGTTGCTGAAATCGCCAATGTCTCCTTGGACCATCATCAACCTTACGTCGGTCAAAGCGCTTTTGCCCATAAAGGTGGTCTCCATGCCGATGCCGTCAATAAAATGTCGTCTACATATGAGCATATCGACCCGGGTCTGGTCGGCAATATTCAGAGAGTTTTGGTCTCGGAATTAGCCGGTAAGAGTACAGTCACCATGAAAGCGAAAGAGCTGGGCATCGATCTGTCCCAAGCACCGGAGACGGTCCGGGAGATTTTAACTAAAGTAAAGGACTTGGAGAATGTCGGTTATCATTTTGAAGCGGCGGACGGCTCCTTTGAAATATTAATGCGTAAAGCTACCGGTACTTATAAAGATTTTTTCAAATTGGAGAGTTTTCGGGTAATTATGGAGAAACGCGAGGATGGCAAGGTGGCCACGGAAGCCACGGTAAAAATTCACGCGCGCGGCCGGCGGATTATCGCCACTGCCGAGGGCAATGGTCCGGTTAACGCTCTAGATCAGGCATTGCGGCAGGTAATCAGGGAAATGTATCCGGCTGTTAAAGATATTGAGTTAAGAGATTATAAAGTCAGGGTCTTGAATCAGAAAAAAGGCACCGGGGCCGTAGTCAGAGTACTGATAGAGTCCGGCGACGGTGCAAAAAGCTGGGGAAGTATCGGCGTTTCAGAAAATATTATCGAGGCCAGTTGGCAGGCGTTGGTCGATAGCATAGACTTCGGTTTAATCCATAAAAAAACAGTTGACCATGAGCAATGAAGTAATTTTGGGGACAGATAAAATAAGGGGCTGAAAAGGAGAGATAACGCTGATTAAAAATATAAATGTAGGGATAATGAGGGGCATAGGTATATTATATGAAAATAGTTCGCTTTAACGATCATAATCAGCCCAAATTCGGACTTATCAAAGACAATCATATCGAGATATTAAGAGACGAACCGTTTTCCGGTATTAAAAAAACCGGTATCTCGGTAATGAAAGATAGAGTTAAGCTTTTAGCTCCGGTTATGCCGTCAAAAATTATCGCGGTGGGTTTGAATTACAAAGACCATGCGACTGAGCTGGGTATGAAATTACCGGATAATCCCTGTCTTTTCCTTAAGCCGCCTTCCAGTGTCATCGGTCCCAATGAAGATATTTTGTATCCGGCCATGGCGGGCCGCGTTGATTTTGAGGCTGAATTGGCGGTTGTCATAGGTAGAAGAGCCAGGTCTGTATCGGCCAAAAAAGCTGAGCATTATATATTCGGTTATACTTGCGCCAATGACGTAACCGCTCGGGATCTGCAACAGATGGATGCCCAGTGGACGAGAGCTAAAAGTTTTGATACCTTTTGCCCGCTGGGACCGCATATCGAGACTGAGCTTGACCCCGACGATCTGGAAATCATCTCAAGATTAAACGGTGAAGTCAAACAGAATTCACGCACGTCGCAAATGATATTCAGCGTCACGGAACTGGTCAGTTTTATCTCTGAAGTAATGACGATTCTGCCCGGTGATATTATTTTAACCGGTACGCCTATTGGGGTCGGCTCCATGCAAGTAAGCGATGCGGTTGAAGTCGAGATCAGCGGCATCGGCATACTCGGCAACCGCCTGGAGTGATAGTAAATGAAAGCGTAGAGGTTGGAGGGAAGAGGGTAGATAAGGCGAGATGCGAAATATGTAGGGGCGGGTCCCCGTGCTTGCTTCCGGCAAAAAGGCGAAATATTAATGGATAAATGTGAATAAAAAAATCAGTGTTTTGATAGTCGATAATCACGAAATAATGCGCCAAGGGCTTATCTCCGTTTTTGAGCAAGAAGATGAGATAGAGGTCATTGGTGAAGCTAATAATGGTGAGGACGCCTTAACAGGAGCCGCGGAATTAAGCCCGGATATTATCTTGATGGATATCAAAATGCCAAAGATGGATGGTATAGCGGCAACGGAATTAATTAAGCATAGATATCCCGAGATAAAAATCATTATCTTAACAGCCATTGATAGTGAGGGTGATATTTTTAAAGCGATTGAAGCCGGTGTTGACGGCTATATTGTAAAAGACGCGTCCTCAACTGAGATCATCAGAGCAACTAAGTTGGTGGCAAGCGGTGACAAATATCTTCATCCGTCGGCAGTCCGTAAGGTCATGGAGGAGATCAAGTCGCCGGCCGGTGCCGGGGAAAATGATTTAAATGGCTTACATTTAACTGAGCGCGAACTAAGCGTACTGGAGCTTATGGCTAAAGGATATAAAAATCGGGCTATAGCCGCTCAACTTTTTCTGGGCGAAGAAACTGTTAAAACCCATGTCAGCAATATCTTAAATAAGTTGAAACAACCGGACCGCGTACAAGCGGTTTTCTACGCGTTGCGGTGCGGTCTGATTAAAATAAATAAGTAAAGGCGAAGTATGCCTCGCCCGTCCGCATCCATAACTTCCGTAATATCAACCGATCAATTTAACAAGATAAAGTATGGGGGATATCCTCATCCCCCGATAATTATAAATAATTACCTATTCGGGGGATATGAATACTATTCAAGTATGCTATTAATAGCATGGGTGCTAATGGGGGGCTTTATTGCCGGCACCCAGGAATCTCCTTTCCGGCGGGGGAAGATCTAACGATCTTCCCCTCACTTTTTTATACAATTAATTTTTTTACATGAACCTTGATGTCCTGCCGCGGGAATTCACCGTGTTTCCGCCTGGTGAAAGTCACTCAAATGAATCTTTCTCAGCTCAGCAAAAAGTTGTTAAACAGGTTGCATTAAATAATGTATAATGGGCTCTAAATTGTTTGTTATTAATAAAAAGGTGGTAATTTGGATAGCGGCATAGCGTTTCATTTCGGTCCCTTAACGGTAAGATGGTATGGCATCATGATAGCTACCGGGGTGTTGATGGGCTATATTGTAGCTTATTATCGCACCAAGTCGCGCGGTCAAGATCCGGAACATATCAGCAATATACTAGTCTATTCCATAATTGCCGCGATTATCGGCGCCCGTTCCTATTATGTTTTATTCAGTTTCAATAATTACAGGGGCAATCTTCAAGAAGTTTTTGCTATCTGGCACGGGGGTTTAGCGATTCATGGTGGTATTATCGGCGCCTTAATCGCCTTAATCGCGTACACATACTATAAGAAGCTGGATTTTTGGTACTGGGCCGATTTATTGGTTCCCAGTCTGATCTTGGGTCAGGCCATCGGGCGTTGGGGTAATTTTTTTAATCAGGAGGCGTTTGGCTATCCCACTAAATTACCTTGGGCTATTTATATACCACCCGCCAAGAGGCCGCTTGGATACTTGGCCTTCACCCACTTTCACCCCACTTTTTTATATGAATCTATCTGGGATATTATTGGATTCGTTCTTTTGATCGTGCTGGCTCGTTATCAACTTAAGCAAGGAAAATTATTACCCGCGGGCTCGATTTTATTTGCTTACGGGGTCTATTACTCGTCGGGTCGATTCTGGATAGAAGGTCTAAGGACCGATAGCCTTTATCTTGGGCCTTTGCGGGCGGCCCAAGTCATAAGTGTTCTGATTGTCATAGTCTCAGTGGCATTATATTTTTATCGACGCCGAGAAGTAAATAAGGAATAGCGATTAATTGTTATCGACAAAAGTAGTAACAATCGTTACTGATAGCTTGGTTATCAGGTATAATAAGTAAATAATGATTGATTTTATGGCTTATTTGATATAAAATAATATCAAATGTCCGCAAGACTTGCGTCAGCTGATTTTAAATGGTTGACGGTGAAGAGAGGAGCCATAATGAGATGTTATAAATGCGAGGTTTGCGGCAAGCCTTTCGACCCTAACGATAAAGAAACAGCTAAATTATGCGTGCCCATGCCTGTTGGTACCAAAAGCGGCGACTCGGACCATTGCTGGTGTGTTTGCAATGAATGTAAGGCTGAGTTTCAAAATCATTCAACCAAAGTCTTGCGCGAAAAAATATAATAATCCGGTGTCGCTTCTTGCTCATATAGCATCTTCTAACCGAGGAGTGGGTTCGGTTTAATATTTGCGGGCGGGCGCAAGGCCCGCCCCTACACATTTACGCTTTCACGCCTTACGCTCTCACGTTTTTTCTACCCTCAACCCTCTACGCTTTCATTATCACAGTCATTCCCGACAATCTTACACTTGTCATTCCCGACCCCGATCGGGAATCCACGGTCCAATCTGATTTAGTCTAACTTTACAATTTACACTTTCCATTTTACAATGGCGAGCAAAGCGAACCTAGGCGCCGGAAACCGGCGAATTGTAAAATTACGGGGAATGGGTGACGTTAAATGCGATAAATCCCCTTCATGTCCCTCTTTGACATGGGGGAAGAAAAGCGCAGTAGAGACGTTGCATGCAACGTCTCATAAGAGCGTTAGAACGTAGAATGTGTAGCTGCAAAGCTGGCTTTGCCTATGTAGGTTTTATGAATTTACAATTTGATATTTACACTTTACAATGGCGAGCGTAGCGAGCCTAAGGGATATAATATGAAGCGCGGGTTTATCGTATTAATAATTATTGTCGTATCAGCGGCCTTGGTTTTTGTTTACCAGGCTCAGTCTAAAAATAAAGGTAATCCGGTAACAAAAACGGATAGTCGTTCCGGCGATAAACGTTCCGGCGATAAACGTGATGGCGATAAACTGTTTTCCCGTAGATTAAATAATATAATCATGCCGGCCGCTGATATTATCGGGCAAGTCCGTGATGTGGGCCGGGCGGTGGCGGCGGGAGATACTGATCCGGGCTTAGCGCTTTCTATTTACGCGAAAGCCGATGAGTATTTAGCTGATACAAGAGTGAAACTAGATGAGATAAACACTACTAACAGGCTAAAAGGAGTAAAAGAAAAAGCTGACAATATAATAAAAGAATCAATTAAGAGTGTCGACGATTTAACTGATCTGACAAAAAGCAGCAATAAAGTTAAGATGGATGCGGTCTCCAAAAAACTTGATTCCAAATTAACCGATCTACGCCGGCTTTTTAAAAAGGCACCGGAGACCAAGCAATAGGTCCGCGAATAAATCAAACTACCGTCAGCTGAATTTTGACAAGTTTATTTTTATTAATTTGACACTTTCAGCATCAGGCCATAGACTGTTATGTCGTGTATCCGTGCTACTTGATTGTGACTAAGATTATTTTCTGAAGGAGAAGAGTAAGAATGAGACAAAATGTGATATTGGCATGTACTCAGTGTAAAAGGCGTAATTATACGAGTAAAAAGAATAAGCGAAACGATCCGGATAGAATTGAATTGATGAAATATTGTAAATGGTGTGACTCTCATACCTTACATAAAGAAACCCGATAAGCGTGCCGGCATTATAATATCTTAATTCATCCGCCTTGATATTAATCATCCTAATGTGTTAATCTTGGTCGCGTTATGAACTGGTTTTTTAATGTTTTAATTTAGGCCTGTAGCTCTAACTGGCAGAGCACCGGTCTCCAAAACCGGGTGTTGGGGGTTCGAATCCCTCCAGGCCTGCGTTGAGGCCTGTGAGCGTATGGATTCGAACCCTAAAAGAGGTGAGATTTTGCGGGGAAAAGTATTTTTCCCGCAGTCTAACGTCAAG